>VBOK01000217.1 GCA_005877565.1 Nitrospirota bacterium | reverse complement strand
GGCTGCCACGTTCGTACCCCCGCTCGCCCAAGCGATTGCGGCCCGCGAAGGCGCGCTCGTGCCAGGCCGCTTCCGGATGCTCTCACTCCGCGACACACGCTATGTCGCGCCGGAACCCGTCCGCCGTCTCTTCGGCCACGATTGGGAGATCGTAGAGCGCCGCCAGGCGCTCGATATGGAGTATAACGCGCAGTTCCACCTCGAATCGCTCTTCGACTATCTGCCCGGTCGCAACCGGACGCTCAAGGCAATGATGCCGGAGATGGTCGGTATCGGCACAGCGGCACGGTTCAACGTGGCCTACTACATCGGTCACAGCGTTCATTTCCAGAATCGTGTTTTCGCCCGGGCGGTCGTGGCGGAACTGCCCGACTACGACCTTGCGTTGGCCCATAATCCCGTCCCTTTCAAGCCGCGCGCCTATATGTCGCGGCGACCGGAGCGCGCAACCTCACCGATCGATGCCGTCGCCCTGCTCACAAGACCCGATTTCCTGAGTGGAGAAGTGGATGTGATCGAAACGTCAGCCTTGACGTTGCCAGGTCCCGCGACGGACGGCTTTGCCACGATCGAGCGCTACGCGCCGGAAGAGGTGCGGATGCGGGTGGAGACCCCGCAACCCGCCGTCCTGATTCTGCTCGACTCGTTCGACAAGGGCTGGACAGCGACACTCGAAAACGACGCCGAGTTGCCCATCATGCGGGCGAACGCGCTGGTGCGTGCCGTCGCAGTGCCGGCGGGGACGCACCTCGTGACGTTCTCCTACCAGACCCCGTTGCTGAAGGCCGGCGCCGCAGTATCACTGGTCGGCTGCCTGCTATGCCTTGGACTGGTCACCCACGCCTGGTGGACGCGCAGACATCACACAGGACCTTGCCAATGAGCCAGCGCGCGCTCCCCGAAGCTCCCGCTTCCAGACTGGCCGCGAAGACACGGACCATCCTGGCTGCCACCGTTCTTGTGGGTCTCACGCTTGCCTTCTACGATGGACTCTGGCTCCCAGGCCTCGTGCTGATCAAACGCGACGCTTATGGGTTTTAGCTCCCGCTCAAGCAGCACATGATCGAGCGGCTGGCAGCAGGCGAGCTGCCGCAATGGTTCCCCTACGAGGCGCTCGGGCGCCCCTTCATCGGAACTGCCGCCACAGGCGTCTTCCATCCCTTCACCGTGCTCTATTTCCTCCTCCCCGCACCCGATGCATACCGTGCCTCGACGCTCTTGTCGTGTCTGCTGGCAGCGGTCGGGGCCTTCACGCTAGGACGCACATTGAACTTTTCGCGCGCGGGAGCCTTGATCGCCGGCGTGGCGTTCGCGCTCTCCGGCTATGTCGTGTCGTTCACTGAGCACCTCATTTACCTGTACTCGATTTGCGTCCTGCCGTTGTTCTGTGCTGCGCTGGAGAAAGCCCTCAAGGGGAGCCGCGCATGGACAGTGGCGCCGGCGGTCGTGTGGGCGACGGTGTTTCTCCACGGCGACGGACAGACAGGGTATTACTTCGGCTTCATCGCGCTGCTCTGGACGGCAGCGCGCGCGCCGGGTACCCTGCGTGAAGCAGGCCTGCGGCTGTTGCTCATAGGAAGTCTCGCCGCCCTGCTTGCAAGCGTGCAACTCGCGCCTGCGACAGTGGTATTCCTAAGCAGCCACCGAATGCAGCCTGACCTGTTCCAAAGTGAAGCGCTCTACTGGTCCACCCACCCTCTGCGGTTATTGACGGTCGTGGCGGCACCAGTCGGTCAAAACGCCAGTCCAGTGGAAGTGGGACGGTTATTCTTCGGCACACCTCAGCGGGGGTCTGTGGGAGGGATGTTGGCGGATAGCCTCTACCTTGGATTTCCCATGATGGGTCTTGCGCTCCTTGGCGGTTGGCACCGACGTGACCTGCGCGTGCTGGCCCTGCTTGGTGGCTTCGCGCTTCTCCTCGCGCTCGGGCAGTTCGGCGGTCTTTACACGGTGTTCTACAACGTGGTGCCACTCTGGTCGGCGTTCCGGTATCCTGAGAAGTGGATGGGCGTGGTCTCGTTCGCTGCGGCCATTCTCGCCGGAGCCGGGATTGACGCGCTGCGGGCAGGAAAAGGCAGCCCTACCCCCTGGCTCGCGATGGCGATCCTCTGCGCCAGCATCTGGCTCGGACTGCGCACGGAAGCCGCGAGCGCGTGGACAGCCGTACATTTCGGCGCGTCGGAGTCCTTGGCTGACGAAATGACCGGCTCGGCTGCGCTTGCGTTCCTTTACAGCGCAGGGGCTTCGCTCGGTGTGTGGATGCTCGTCCTTGGAGCTCGGAACGGGCAACTCCGCGAAGCGGTTCTTCTCAGCGCCCTTGTGGCGATTCTCACGCTAGACCTCGGACGCGCTAACTTTTCTGCCTACCGCACTGGCCCTGTCGAAGCCGCCATGTTCATTCCCCCACTCGCTCAGGCGATCGCAGCACGGGAGAGCGGGCTCGCCCCTGGTCGTTTCCGGCTCATCCCGATCCGCGAATCCAAGCACATGGTACGGAAAAGTCTCCGACTTCTACTCGGACAGGAAGCCGAGTCGGTAGTGCGCAGGCAGGCACTCGACGTGGAGCATAACGCCCAGTTCCATCTCGA
>VBOK01000076.1:9384-12611 GCA_005877565.1 Nitrospirota bacterium | reverse complement strand
CTGCGGCACTTCGGGCACCGGCTGGGCCTAGTCAGGCGGGTGCGTCCGCGAAAGACGTAACCGCAGTCCTGACAGGTGGACGGCTCCAGACGGAACCGGCCCTGCCGGGCCCCGGCTACCGACTTGGCGATGTGCGCGAGATGCTCTTCGACCTGCCGCTCGGAGACGCCGAGGCGATGCGCGAGGTCTCTGGCCGAGCAGCGCGCGCCGGTCAGCACCTGGACGATCCGCTGCCGGACGGTCAGTCCTGGATCAGGCCCGCCCGGCACTACTCGAACTCGGTCGGCGCGATGCCGTACCGCAGCTCCAGGTCGAACTCGTCGATGAGGTCGTTGGCGGTCTCATGCCCGAGCCCCGACCGCACTTCGCCGATCACCAGATCGATCATGGGCGCGGCATGATCGCCGAACTGAATGATCGCGGATTGAATCCGGTGCCGCGCGTCATCGATCGTCATGTGTCCCTGTGAAGCGCAGTATGGGGTGGGTAAGGGGTTTCGAACCCCCGACCTCCGGATCCACAATCCGGCGCTCTAACCAGCTGAGCTATACCCACCACACGGCGGAGAGTCATTGCAGTCTGATGGCAAAGAGAGCCGCATCCTAGCAAACACGGCGGGCGCCCCGCAAGGCTGCGGGGGCGCACGCGGTGATCCAACCTATCCTCGGGACGCCAAGGCGACTTCGATTTCGGCCTGAATGGCCCGGGCGGCTTCAGCCGGGTCTGCGGCATCGCGTATGGCCCGCCCGACGACGAGATAATCCCCGCCAGCGGCGATGGCACCGGCCGGCGTCGTGACGTGGACCTGGTCGTCATGCGAGGCGCCGGCAGGACGGATCCCGGGGATCACGACGATCGGAGCCTTGCCCAGTTCCCTCCGGATCATCGCTGCCTCGACGCCGGAGGCCACGACGCCGTCGGCGCCCAACGAGATAGCCAAGCGCGCCCTCCTCAGGACTGTGTCGTGGACGGATTTCACGATGCCCAGCTCCAGCAGGTCCGCTTCATCAAAGCTCGTCAGCACCGTCACGGCCAGGATCTTCATCGCGCTCCGGCCGCGGCCCTCGACGGCAGCCCGCACGGTCTGGCCAGTGGCGTGGACGGTGAGAAACGTCGCGCCGAGCTCGGCGGCGGCTGCCGTAGCCCGCTTCACCGTTTCTCCAATGTCGAGCAGCTTGAGGTCGAGGAAGACCCGCTTGCGCTGCGCGAGGGCCCAGCGCACGATGTCGGGGCCGGCTGCCGTGAAGAGCTCCAGGCCGATCTTCACGAACGCCACCGAGTCCCTCACGCGGTCGAGCAGGCGCTTGGCCTCATCGGCCGACGGAACGTCCAGCGCGAGGATCAATCGCTCGCGAGGCTCAAGCGCCATGAGCGTTCCTTGACTTCGGAACAATCGCCGTGGTAGCACTCATGCCCTGTCTCACGAGGGAGCCATGCCATGCCAGTTGTCCATAAGAACACCCTGAAGGCAGCCCGCCAGTCTCTGAAGCGGCGGGCCCGGAACCGTGCGGTGCTGTCCGGTGTCAAGGGCGTGATCAAGAAGCTGCAGACCGCCATCCAGCAGAAACAGACCAACCAAGCGACGGAACTGCTCCACGAAGCCGCGCGGGCCTTGCAGCGTGCCGCGTCCAAGGGCGTCATCCATCGCAACGCCGCCTCCCGCAAACTGTCCCGTCTCACCGCGCAGATGCGAAGGGGCGCGACGGCGTAGCACGGCCGGCGCCCCGGCAGAGATTCATAACCAGGCGCTCCATCGCAAGCCGTTCCTTCCGGCGCCCTCCCCCGCCGCCTTTCAAGCGAGAGTCGGTTTCTCGGAACAGCTCGAAGTCGCGGAGCATTTCCTCCGAGAACTGCCGTGCTCTCCACATGTTCCGCCAGCAGGCCGCCAGGAAGCCAAGCACTTTCAGCGGAGGCTCACCCGCGTCGAGGACCTTGCCCAAAAACCGCAATGAGCCCACGCGATCTCTGCGATGTAAGGCATCGATGAGGTCATGCACCGAGCCACCTGTGTCCGCGCCCTGGACGGCCGCGACATCCGCCGCCGTCACACGCGTGTTGGGCGCCACGTAGGCCGCCAGCTTCTCCATCTCACGGCACAACACGCCGAGGTCGCCACCGCTGGCCTCGATCAGCAACTCCCGCGCCGCCTCGTCGAGGCGAAGCCCCAGCGCGCCGGCCTGGTCCTGCGCCCAGGCTGGCAGCGCCCGCGCATCGAGCGGCGCGCAGTCCACGCTCACGGCCGCCTGCTTGAGCGCCTGGAAAAATTTCACGCGGCCGTCTACTTTCCCACCGGTCAGCACGAGGCACGTGGTCTCGACGGGCGCCTCCAGGTAGGGCAGCAACCGCTCGGCTTCGCGGGCCACCAGGGCGCCGACTTCCTTGACCACTACCAGGCGCCGCGTCGCGAACATGGGAAGGTTCCCGCAGAGGGTCAGGATCTCCGCCGCCTCGGTCTCATCCCCGTACACCACATCGGAGTTGAACACTCCGACATTAGCGTCATCGGGCCCGAGGATCGCAGCCCGGATCGCCACCACCGCGTCGTCCCGGAGGGGGGCTTCCTCCCCGACGACAAAATACAGAGGGGCGAGGTCGCCTGCCGCAAGCTGCCGCTTCAGCTCGTGGAGGCCGATGCCCTCGCGCTTGGCCTTCATCGCGGGTAGGTTTCCAGGACCCGCGACACGATGTTCTCCGCCATCGCCTGGCAGGCTTCTTCGGTCGCCCGGTCCTGCCGCGCGCGGTTCGTGGCAAGGTCCGTGGTTTGGAAAAATTCAGCCGACGTCCGGTAGGACTCCTGCCAGAGCACCTTGCGGCCGCCCGTATCTTCGAAGGTTACTTCCACTAGGAGATTGATGCGCTGCTCGTTGACGAACCCCTGTCGGAACGAGAGGGCCTGGAGCCCGTAGCTCCGGATGCGCCCTTTGAGCACGAAGGGCGCGGCGCCGACATCGTTGACCAGGGTCAGGCCGTCGGCCTGCAGGAACTGCCGTCGCACGAACTCAGTCACACGCTTATCCAAGACAGGCTCGAAGGTATCGTTGTGAAAGACCGGCACCGCCAGCTGCAGCCCCCGCGCGGACCCCGGCTTGACGGTCGTGCCGAACTCGTACCCGCAGCCATGAAGTACGATCAGAATGGCCACTGCCAATAACCACCCTCTCCCAAGCAACTGAGCGGGTGACACCGCATGGGCGCCCAGAAGCAGCGCGGGGCGTACAGCCGGGTCT
>VBOK01000076.1:0-9333 GCA_005877565.1 Nitrospirota bacterium | reverse complement strand
CCCTTGATCCACTCCCCGACCTTTGCATCAGTTTTCGACGCCGCGATCACCTGCTCTTTGCTCCAGTCGGCGGGGACGGTCACCTTGCTGCGGAACTTGCCATTGACTTGTATAGGGATTGTCAGCACGTCCTCCTGGAGGAGGGCAGCATCGAAGACAGGCCAGCGCTCATGGGCAAGACCTTTCGCGTGGCCGGTCACCGCCCAGAGCTCCTCCGCGATGTGCGGGGCGAACGGCGTGAGCAGGATGAGCAAGGTCTCGATTGCCTCGCGGATCGCCGAAAGATCGGCTTTTGCCTTCATCTGTTTGGTGTCGACCTTATAGAGCCCGTTCACGAACTCCATCAGCGCCGCGATGGCTGTGTTGAACTGGAACTCCCGCTCGATATCGTCTGTGACCTTCTTGATGGTTTTATGCGTGAGCCTTCTGAGGTCGATCGTAACGCTACTCGCCCGAGAGCTCGCAGCTACGGAAGCCGCAGGCGCGCCCTCAGAAACCTGCTGACGACCGATGAGCGGAGCCAACTCGTGAACGAGCCGCCAGACGCGGCCCAGGAACCGGTAGGCTCCCTCCACGCCCTCGTCGCTCCACTCCAGGTCCTTCTCCGGCGGCGCCGCAAAGAGGGAGAAGAGTCGCGCCGTGTCTGCGCCGTACTTGGCGATCAAATGCTCGGGGTCCACGATGTTCTTCTTCGACTTGGACATCTTCTCGACGCGGCCGCGCTCGACCGGCTTCCCGCACTGTTTGCACCGCCACCCGTCCTTGTTGACTTCTGCCGGCAACAGCCAGCCATGCTCCTCGCAGCGGTAGGTCTCCATGCAAACCATGCCTTGCGTCAGCAGGCTCGTAAACGGCTCGTCAACCTTCACCAGCCCCAGGTCCCGCACGGCCTTGGTGAAGAAGCGGGCGTAAAGCAGATGCAGGACCGCATGCTCGATCCCGCCGATGTACTGGTCCACCGCCATCCACTGATCCACCTTCGCGGGATCCACCGGCCGCGTCGTTTCATGGGGCGAGCAGTACCGGAGGAAGTACCAGGAGGAGTCCACGAAGGTGTCCATCGTGTCGGTCTCGCGCCGGGCTGGACCTTTGCACTTTGGACATTTCGTCGTCACGAATGCTTCCGATTGGGCCAGCGGCGAGGCGCCCTTGCCGGTGAACGGCACGTCCTTGGGAAGCATCACCGGCAGATCGGCTTCCGGGACCGGCACCGTGCCGCACTTCTGGCAATAGATGATCGGGATCGGCGTACCCCAGTAGCGCTGGCGCGAGATGCCCCAGTCGCGGAGCCGGTAGTTCACCGTGCGGGCGCCCATGCCACAGGTCTCGATGAAGTCGGCGATGCGTTCCTTCCCCTCAGGCACCGGGAGGCCGGAGAACTGGCCGCTGTTGACCAGCGTGCCCGCCTGCTCCTCGTAGGCCGCCCCCAGCGGCTCGCGGAGCGTGCCCTCCGGGTTCTGAATAACCAGCCGGACCGGGAATCCGTACGTGCTGGCGAACTCGAAGTCGCGCTGGTCGTGCGCCGGCACCGCCATGATCGCGCCGGTCCCGTACTCGTACAGGACGAAGTTCGCCACCCAGATCGGAATCGGCTCCAGCGTGAAGGGGTTCACGGCGCAGGCGCCTGTGAAGGCTCCTTCTTTCTCCCGGTCGGCGGCGGTCCGGAGCGCCTTGTCCTGTCGGGAGACCCGCGCGACGAACTCCCGCACGGCCTGTGCCTCCGGGCGGCCCTCGATCAGCCGCTCGACCAGCGGCGACTCCGGCGCGAGGCTCATAAAGGTCGCGCCGAAGATCGTGTCCTGGCGTGTGGTGAAGATCCGGATCGCCGGCAGGTCAGGCAGCGGCTCGGCGAGCGGGAAGTCCACCTCCACACCGACGCTCTTGCCGATCCAGTTGCGCTGCATGGTCAGCACGCGCGCCGGCCAGGCGGGGAGCCGATCGCAGCCGGCCAGCAACTCCTCGGCGTAGGCCGTGATCCGGAAGAACCACTGCTCCAGCTCCTTCTGGACCACCACGCTCTCGCATCGCCAGCAGCGGCCTTCCTCCACCTGCTCATTGGCGAGCACGGTCTCGCAGCTCGGGCACCAGTTCACCGCGGAGCGTTTCTTGTACGCGAGACCCTTCTCGTAAAACTTGAGGAAGAGCCACTGGTTCCACCTGTAGTAGTCCGGCTCGCTCGTGGTGATCTCGCGGCTCCAGTCGTAGGAAAGGCCCAGGCGCTCCAACTGGTTCCGCATGTAGTGGATGTTCTCGGTGGTCCACTGCGCGGGGTGCACGCCCTGTTCGATCGCCGCGTTTTCCGCCGGCAGGCCGAAGGCGTCCCAGCCCATCGGATGCAGGACGTTGGAGCCTCGCATGGTCTTGAACCGGGCCAGCACGTCCCCGATGGCGTAGTTGCGCACATGGCCCATGTGGATGCGGCCGGAGGGATAGGGGAACATCTCCAGGCAGTAGAACTTGGGACGGGAGGAGTCTTCGGTCACGCGGAAGGTCTGCTGCTCAGCCCACTTCCGCTGCCATTTCACCTCGATCTGCTGAGGATTGTAATGCTGTTCCGCCACGCGGCGAATCTAACACACTGGGCTGAGACGGGCAAGAAACGCGGGCGGACCGTACCGGTAAAGTTTGATTCCTAATCCTTGCCGTCGTCCGCTACGGCCAGATATAAGAGACTCTTGGCCTGGTTCAAGTAGTCGCGAGTGCGCACATGAACCGGCATCCTTGAATTGCTCACTCGTGCCTCGGCATTTACGATCTGCTGGATAATCTGATGTATGCGCATATTGATCGACGACATATTCGCCCTCCCATGCTTTACCAATCCCCCACTACCGAAAATGAAGGGGGTCTCTAAGGTTCTGTAATGCCCGGTAATAATAGAGTGGGGTAGGCCGTTTTTTCTTGAAGCGCAGCTTTCGTAGAAACTCGATTTCCTCGCCAGTCGCCCCGCCGCTGAGGGACGTATCCCGAAGAAATTCCTTGAACCCCGGCTCTTCGTCCAACGGTTTTCCTGACTCCCTTTCAACAAACTCGAATTTCTTCAAATGCACTGGGGCCACTCTACGGTTTAAGACAATTTCCATCTCAAAAGTCGCAAGGTCAATGTCCCAGGATTCAATGAGCGGATTAAAGAAAGAGACGCAGTTTTCGCTCGACAGGGTAAAGATAGTCGTGTCCAGGAACTCGAGCACGATGACCCGTATCTGTTCATAGCTTTGGTGGCTGAGTCGAGCGACCCGGCGGAGCCAAGGTTCATTTTCCAGTTCTTGTTTGGCAAGGCCCTTGACGACATCCAGCAGTTTCTGGGTGACGAGGCGTTCGAGTTCGCCGAAGGGCTGCTTCTCAAAAATGGCGCGTATTTCGGTTTGTTTGTCGGGGTTGCATTTGCCGAGAATCAACTCGCGAACTTCTTTAAACAAGGGGCTGGGAGGGTCCCCCAATTTCTTCTTCAATTGTTCCCGACGCTGGAGGTGCGCGAGCTTCGCAAGTTCCCCGTTCGGGAGCTTCAACAATTTGCCCATCTTGTCGTACATATCGGTCCGCTCCGGCGCAGGGGGCAGTTTCTTCTGAGTCATCAGCTGTGAAATGTAGGATTCCGTCACTTGGGCGGCACGTGCGAGATCTCTCTGCTCAAGCCCCAATTCTTCCAGCCGTTGCCTGATCACTAACGAAACGTCCACTGGACTCCCCCCATGATGAACTATGATTGGTTAATTATTTCCGCCTGTTGAGAAGTATATCATATTCGACTTGACAAAAACAAGTTAATTAACCTATGATGGTTAACGAGATGGAAGTATACACTCAACTCTTCAGGTTGTCTGAACCAAGACAGGTTATCTGAACTCACACCTTTATCGCCCGAATCAAGGAGGTTGCCATGATTGCAAGAAACGTTACCATGCATCTGAAGGCCAATAGCGTGGCTGAGTTTACCCAGACGCTCGAGAAGGAAATCATTCCCCTGCTCCGGAAACAGAAAGGCTTCCAGGACGAAATCACGTTCAGCGTCCCAGGCAAACCGGAAGCGGTTGGAATCAGTTTCTGGGATAAGCAAGAGAACGCGGACGCCTATAGCCGTGGAAGTTATCAAGAAGTGCTGAAGACCCTGGCGAAAGTGCTTGTCGGAACTCCTCAGGTTCAAACCTGGGAGGTTGCCAACTCGACCTTCCACAAGATCGCCGCGGCCGTAGCAGCCTAGAGACGACGGGTCTTTTCGTTCGAGAAGGAGGGGGGACTTGGCCGCCCTCCTTCTTTGTCCAGCCGAAGGTGCGGGCCCCGCTGGCGATCTTATCCTTCGCGTTTCCTGATCCCTCCTAGCGCGAATCATTTTCTCCAGGGACTCGACTCTAAAGGAGGTAAGTGCGATGAGAACTTATCGGTTTCTAAGACTCACAGTGATTCTTGCATCGCTGGCGATGATCCCATGGCTGCCCATGCTCTTAGCAAACGCGGCGGATCAGTCTCCGGGAGCGAGCACGCCATCGCAGGAGACGAAACAGGCATTTACAGAGGGAGTTGCCACGGCTCAGGGCACCTGGGTCGACGAGCTAGCAAACTCGCTGAAGAATTACAAGGGAACCTATCCCGCTTCCAATTTCGATGCCTACACAGAGAAATTGAGCAAAGTGAGGACCGCGTTAGACAGTGGAAATAAGGAAAAGGTGAGGGCCGAGATGGGGGTGTTGTTGCAGATGCTGCGCACTCGTGCCCATGGCATCAACAATATTGCTGCGGACGAGCTGTTCAACTATTGGGTGATGGTGACGCCAATCGCCGAGTACAGGATCTCGGTGCCACCGCCCTCGGAGTTTGGAATGCCAAGCCTAGGCCAGCAATAGGCTCGACCGAGATAAGCTCCCTCCGCAAACCGCCACAGTAGAGCACCTTGAGGTAAAAATGGCTCAAGAACCCTCCCAATCGGTCGCGAACTCTCTCGGCTTCGTGACCTTCGCCCAGCGCTTCTGCATCAATCCGGCCTATATTAATCCAGTCTATGGCGGAGGATACTATAAGAAGCGTAAGGGGTGGGTCCTTATCGACCTGGCCACAAGGGCGGAGACGTACTTCAAGACGTTGCGTGACGCAAAGCATGACCTGATTCGCCTCTACAGGGAGGCTGCCCCCAAGAAAATCGCAACACAAGGGTGCTGAAGCGCCTGTCTCATTTAATGAGGACCTACTATGAACGCGACTGAATTGAGCGAGTTACTGACCCCCTCCGGTTTCTTCCGGTTCCTGGCCCAACAAGCGAAGCTGGACCCTGAGGAAGTCAAGCGGATCTACCGGCTCGGTATGCCATGGGGGCTGTGGCCGCCCGACCTGGACATAAGTCATGAAGCTGTCGAGGCCGGCGTCGGTCTGTTCACGTATCTTGCCGCACTGCAACCGTTGATCGACATGGACACAGAGGGGAAAGAGGCTCAGCTCACTGCCTATGAGGCCACGCTGATCGGGGGTGAGGCCACGCAACCGTTTCCCGCTGTTCGTGCGTATGTGGAGAAGGTGGCCGCGTTATCGGGGAAGGACGAAGAAACCATTTGCAGTCTACTCCATGCGCTGTATGTCTATCGTCGGCGTGTCGGCCAGTTGTCTATACAGAAGATCAGCGAGTCGTCGAGACACAGGATGGAGCAGGATCAGGCAGACGCGAACGTGAAACTTCAACGCGCCTTGGTCGTGGAGACCGACCAACACAACGGCCTCCTGTAGGGCAGTGACGCTGCCGCGCGGCTTCGTTTCCGGAGACGCTGTCTTCTGTACAACGGAGGTGACCGATGGAACTGGTGATGTGGATTGTTATAGGGATTGTCGCTGTCTTAGGGTTTATCGTCTTAGTGCCGGTGCTCGTGGTCGGAGGCTGGTATGTTGTCATCTCCGTGATCATGGGACTGGCTGACGGAGCCATATGGTTGCTGGATGAGGGGTGGAGGACGATACGCGGCCGAAAGAGTCGAGCACAGGTGCAAACGAAACTGCCCCTCGGACCCGGAGATGCAAACGTCGGGAAACAGCCCATTCCAGCGGTGATTGCTCCCCGAACGGTCACCGCTAATGCGATGTTGAGAACTTCACGATGACTTTCAGCACACCCCCGGCGGGCAAAGACGCCATGAAGAAGGACCGGGGCATCTGATTCACTTGTAAGGAGGCAAGTTATGTTGCGGTTAGGGAGAGAGAAAAAGCAGCAAGTTCTGACGCAATCAGTGTCATCCCCCGATGATCTACAGGAGAAGATTGCCCGGCGGGCTTACCAACTCTATGAAGAAGGGGGCTGCGTGAACGGAAATGACATGGATGATTGGCTGAAGGCAGAAAGAGCGATCCTGAAGTAGAGGCCATCAGCCTAGTTTGGTCTCGCAGTTTTGCGGATAGGGCACTCCGGACTCTACCTGCCGGAATACGAGGAGTAGGAACGATGCCGGTCTATGAATACCAGTGTGAGGCGGGCCACCGCTTTGAAGTGACCCAAAAATTCAGCGATCGCCCCATCACTGCGTGTCAAACCTGCGCCCAGCCAGTCTCTAAGCTGATTTCGGCGCCGGCGATCATGTTCAAGGGATCCGGTTGGTACATCACGGACTATTCGGACAAACTCAAGCAGACGACTGCGGAGAGAAACTCAGAGAGCACCACCAGTCCCAAGAAAGACGGCTCGGAGAAAGAGGCCGCTGATCCGCCATCTCCTCTAGCGACTTCTGCGCCAGCACCCTCCCCAGTCTCCTCCGCGGTGAGGAAAGAATGACTAACGTCGCGACAGGATTGTATAGCTTGAGAAAACAAAGGAGGGTGTCATGAACCACGAGCAATTCAAACAGAGTTGGAACCAACTCGAAGGACATCTTAAGAAGCACTGGGGGAAACTCACGGATGACGATCTCCTGCAGATTGAAGGCGATCTGGACAAGTTCGACGGCGCCATTGAAAAGCGCTACGGCGAGATGAAGGGAGCGGTCAGCAAGTGGGCGGATCTGTGGTATGCAAGGTGGACCGGGTCGTATGTCGAGTATTACGAAAAATGGAAACCGGCGGTTGGTTCTCGATTCTAAGTCGGTGAGGCGAAAGGAGTCTACAATGCCGTTTGACAATGATAGGCCATGGTCGTTCGATAGACAAGCCATTGAATCCTTCCAGGCAGGCCAAACGGGCGTGTATGCAATCTACAATGCCCGGACATGGATTTATATCGGGCGCGGGGATATTCGACAGCGTTTACTCGATCATCTGAACGGCGACATCCCTTCCATTAACGCAAACTCTCCGACTCACTTTCGAGCCGAAGTCACCGAGGATTCCATTAAACGCGAGCAGCAACTACTTCGAGAATATGTGCCGGCCTGTAATCCCAGGGTAGGCTAAGGGGGACTGAACGATGAGTGCACCTGCCAAAGTGAATACTGCAGTTGGCTCGGTTTGGTTTAATCTCATGGCTCCGGCTCGCAAGCTCATTGTCTCAACCTCCACGAACGACGGGCCGGTGAGGATCAACAACATCGCCTGCTCGATCCATATCACCTATCGCATAATCGGCAAAAGCCTTCGGCCTATGACGATGGAGGCGTACACCCACCCCAAACATGAACTGATCCCAGGCTCGCTGGCTCAGAAAATTGCGCAGCTCATCCTTCCGGCAGCGATCCAGTGGCTTGCGACGCAAAAGGTGCCAAGCCCAGCCTGAAGCTCGGCCTCCGGCAATGCACCCCCTCAGTGCCGGCGGACTCTAGGCGTCGGGGTGGCCCTTGAGGTCCTTCAGGTCCTTGAGGGTGAGGAGGCCGGTGAGCGGGACGCCAAGGGCTTCGACGCGCTGGCGGCCGCCGTCCTCTTGCCGGTCCACGAGCACCAGCGCGTGGCGCACGTCGAGGCCGGCGGCACGCGCCTGCGTGATGGCGTCGATCGTCGCCTGGCCGGTGGTGAGCACATCGTCCATGACAAGCACGCGGTCGCCCGGCTGGAAGGCGCCTTCCACTGCGTGCTTCATCCCATGGTCCTTGGCTTTCTTGCGGACCACGAAGGTCCTCAGCTCGCGGCCCGTGCGGTCGTACACATAGTCGGACACCGCGGTGGCGATCGGGATCGCGCCGATCTCCATCCCGCCCACAGCCTGGATGTCCCAGCCCTTGAGATGGTCGGCGATCAATTCGGCGAGGATCCGCCGGTACTTCGGGTGCGACAGCAGTTGCTTGCAGTTGACGTAGTACTCGCTGACGCGACCGGACGCCAGCGTGAACTGCGGCGTCGTCTTCCAGTGAAAGGAGCCGGTCTCGAGGATGGCTTTGGCGAGGTCGAGCTTGCCCATCGCTGCCGAGTCCGTACCATCCCTGCCGGAGCGAGTCAAGTGAAACCCGTTTCATGGTAAGCTCCACCCCCAACATGCACGACGCCAAGCAGCTTGAAAGCGTGATGCGGTACCACGAGGAGACCAAGCATCACTTCAACCGCTACGCCCGTGCGCTCGGCTACCTGGACTGGGCGAACCAGCCGAACCCGTTCCGACGATACGAGGGTGCCACCATTGTGCACCTGCCGATCTTGAGCCTTGAAGAGGAGCCGCTCCCGCCGCCGTATGAGGACTTGTACCGTCTGGGGGCCGTGCCGAGCGCGCCGGTCACGATCCGCACGCTTTCGCGCCTGTTCGAATACGCCCTCGCCCTGTCCGCCTGGAAGCAAGCCGGCGGCACGCGCTGGGCCCTGCGCAGCAATCCTTCCAGCGGCAACCTGCACCCCACTGAGGGGTATCTATTAATCGGTGCGGTGCCCGGCCTCGCATCCGTACCTGGGCTGTACCACTACGCCCCCAAGGAGCACGGACTGGAGCGTCGCGCGGACTGCCCCGACGAATTGTTCTCGGAGTTGCTGCACGCGTTTCCGCCGCAGGCGTTTCTGGTTGGACTTTCGTCCATCCACTGGCGGGAAGCATGGAAGTACGGCGAGCGCGCGTTCCGCTACTGCCAGCACGACGCAGGCCACGCGATAGCCACGGTGCGGATCGCTGCCGCGACACTGGGCTGGTCTGCAACTGTGCTGCACTGCCTTTCGGATGAGACCGTCGAGGACTTGCTGGGGCTGAACCGGACCGAGGACTTCGCAGGGGCCGAACGTGAACATCCAGATCTCGCCATGGTCGTCTGGCCAACGGATCTTGCCAAGGGATGGCGAGCTGACGACGACCGAGTGCTCCCGCTTTTCCTCGATCCCACCCTAGCGTGCGAGATGACCAAGCAACGCTGGTACGGGAAGGCGAACCGGCTGAGCCCTGACGACCCCGTGCGCTGGGAGATCATCGATGATGTGGCAGTCGCGTCGCGGAAACACAGCATTGAATGGCACGGCCTC
>VBOK01000075.1 GCA_005877565.1 Nitrospirota bacterium | reverse complement strand
CGCAGACCCTGGTCAAGGTGGCGTTTCTGATGGTGATCATCGGCAATGCCATCTGGATGACGCCGCATGCCTTTGTCGCGACGCAGGCGCTGGCTCCCGACGATGGCTCGCTCAGCTTGCCGCATGGAGAACTCAGCCTGGGCTTTGTGACGATCTCGTGGGGTGATCTGGCGCTGATGCCGGCCAAGAACGCTGCGGCCTTCACGTTGGTCTTCGTCACCATCGTGAACTACATCCTCTACAATCGGGCCCTGCGTCAGGGGCGGATCGTGTGGGGTAAGATCGACTTCGTCGCCCAGTTCGTCCTCGTCTTCCTCGCCTTCAGCGCGATCTGGACGATGACACTGATGGGCGCGGTCCGCGAGCTGACGCGGAAGTACTTCCACGTCTTCAACCTGCAATATGATTTCACGCCTGAGTCCTTTACGCCCACGCTGGCCTATTCTAGTTGGGTGTTCACCGGGGTCACGCTGACCTTTTACATCGTCGTGAGCTTTGCGATCATCTTGACGCTGCGAACGGAGAAGGGGAAAGCCCACGCCGAGGCGCCCAAAGGGATGCCGGCCGTCGCAGGCGCGGAGTAGGGGGAAGTCATGGCCGCGCAGAGAAGCTTCAGGGGGGTTGTCCTCAAAAGAGGATTTCAAGGAATCGTCGCGGCGTTTGTCCTTTTTCTGGCCGCGCGTTTTCTTTTTCACTTCCCTCCCGTCTTCCAGATCATGTTCGTCCTCTATGCTTTCCTCGGGACGGGCGTCTTTATCTTGCTGGACGCGCCGTCCCTCTCTCCCGTCAGCGGCTTTAAGGCGGTGGCCTTGCTGGTGGGGTTTTATGCGGCGATCTCGCTGGTCTATATCGCCGGCGCCAGCGCGCTCCCGCAGTACGACCCCATGGTCGAAAAAGGAAAGATCGAGAAGATCGTCAAGCCCAAGTTGGCGGCGACCGAAAAGGGCAAAATTGATGAGTTACTGAAACGTACCGAAGAACTCGATGCCGAGAGCCAGACCATCCTCAAACGGCTGGAAACGCTGGGTGGCGAGAAGGCGAAGAAGATCGAAGCCTCAGTGGGCGGCGGCCCGACCGCTGGGGCCGCACATCCTGCGGCTGGCGGGAACCTAGTCGCGCTGGGCAAGGAGCAGTACGACCTGCAGGAGTGCTATAACTGCCACAAGATCGGCGGGAAAGGCTCGGTCAAGAAGCGGGGACCGATGCTGGATAACATCGGCAACCTGATGAAGCCCGAAGAGATGAAGGAAAAACTCATGAACCCCCGGGCATGGATGGCCGAAGGGTTCGAGAAGGAGTACAACAAGAAACTGATGCCCGACAAGTACAAGGAACTCATGTCGGATCAAGAGATCGAGGAACTGGTCACATACCTGGCGACACTGAAAGACACATCGGTCCAGACCCCCAAACCCATCAAGAAATAAGCGATCGCCGGATCCCATCGCCATGGCCAGTCCACAACCCAAGATCAAATCCAAGGTCCGCTGCGTGGACGGGGAGGTCGGCGAGGTCGTCCACGTCATCGCCGATCCGCTCTCGCTGGACGTCAGCCACATCGTCGTGCGCGCGAACGGGACCGAGAGGCAAGTCCCGGTCAGCGCGATCGGCGCTGTCCGAGGCGAGTCTGTGGAGCTGACCTGCAATGCCGCGCAATTTTCAGGCTTCCCCGAGCTCAAGCGCCAGGATTATGTTTCCTCGAAAGAGGTCGAGATCCCGCATCTCGAAAACCGGATCCACGTGGAGCCTGGGGAGTTGCTGGTGCCGTTCCCCGAGCTGGAGAAGAATTGCGCGCGACGGTCGTTCTTCGCCGGCTTCATCAACGTCATCGGGGCGCTGATCGCCCTGCCCCTCGTCTGGCCCGTCCTCCGTTACATCATGAAGCCGATGTACGTCCCGTATGACAACCATTGGATCAAAATCGGCAATATCAGCAAGATCAAGACCGAAGACATCGGCGTGCAGTACATCTTCAAGAAGTCTTTCAAGGATTCGGTGCTCCAACGGGAAGAGGAGAAGAATCATTGGGTGGTCAAAGCATCCCCCGAGACGCTCAAGAAGATCTACACGCACGGCGACATTCCTTTTTATGATGAAAAGGGCGCGGTCATCTGGATCAACAACCAGACCGTCCCCTACGTCGCTTTCTCCGGCAAGTGCCCCCACCTTGGGTGCGGGTACAAATGGCGGTCGCACAAGACGCGGGGCCAGGTCTTTCTCTGCCCCTGCCATCTGAGCATCTACGACGCCTCAGGAGCGGTGCTGGACGGGCCGGCGCCGCGCCCGCTCGACGTGCTGCCGATCCAGATCTCACCGTCCGGGGACATCGAAGTCATCGATGTCGAATACAAGGCGGGCAAGAAGGAGCAGGTTCGGATCGCCTAAATGAACGCGGTGTTCCAAAAGGTGTACGACTTCGTCGACGAGCGGATCGATCTGAAGACGCTCGAGGCAAAGATGATGAACGAGCCGATCAAGGGCGGCTCGCGATGGGCTTATGTCTTCGGCTCGTGTCTGCTCTTCATTTTCATCATGCAGGCGATCACGGGTATGCTCTTGATGTTCTATTACATCCCCAGCGCCGACCATGCCTACGCCAGCACCCAGTACATCATCCACGAGGTGGACTACGGGTGGTTCATCTTGAGTTATCACTTCTGGGGCTCGTCGGCGATGGTCGTCATGGTCTTTGCGCACATGTCCCAGGTGTTTTTGTGGGGGGCCTACAAGAAACCTCGGGAAATGATCTGGCTGGTTGGGCTGGTCTTGTTTGTGATCGTGATGGCCTTCGGCTTTACCGGCTACCTCCTGCCGTGGGACCAGCGGGCCTATTGGGCCACGACAGTCGGCGTCGAGATTATGGACAAGACCCCCCTCGTGGGCGATTTCCTTGCCCGGTTCTTAAAGGGCGGGCCCACGCCGGGGCAAATGACCTTGAGCCGGTTCTTCGTCATCCATGTCATGATCCTGCCGGCTGCTCTGATGGGGCTGGCAGGGCTCCATCTCTTTTTCTTCCGCTCGGCCGGGCCGGCCGGTCCGTTCCGTGGGACACCGGAGGAGTTGAAGGCCAAGACCGATTTCTTCTTCCCGCGCCAGGTTTGGAAAGATATCGTCGCGATAGCGGCGGTCTTCATGGCCATCTGTGCCTTGGCCTTCATCGAACCGGTCCAATTGCTCGAGCAGGCGACGCCGGATCCTGGCGATTACCATCCGGAGCCGGAATGGTACTTCCTGTTCCTGTTCCAGATGCTTCGCTGGAAGATCTTTTCCGGCGAGTTCGGCGAGGTCCTGGGCGCGGTCGCGATCCCAGGCATGTTCCTGCTGCTGTTGGCCGCACTCCCGTTCATTGACCGGAACCCGGAGCGTAATATCTTCAAGCGGCCGATCGCACTCCTGTCCTGGACCGTGGTCATGATCGGAATCCTGGTCCTGACCGTCTCCGCAATCCTCAACCGTGAATTCTTGGAATGAAGTGAGCCACGGGCATGGCCCATCCCGTTGAAAACATCTCTTCCATTAAACTGGCCTGGGCTGTGTCCTGGTCGGCTTTCTGGACAGGGTTCCCGTTCAAACTGATCGTCGCCCTTCTCCTGCTCGCGGGGCAGGTGCATCCGTGGGAAGGCGCAGGGCTCGTCACGCTGCTCGTGGTGTCGGTGCCGATTGATATTTGGGCAGTGGGGCTGACGGCCAGGACCGTCTTCTTGGAGCGACTGGGGATGGAAGTCCGAGGGCCGGTAGGGGTGAGCTTGTGGTGGGAGGGGGCGGTGCTGGGCGCTCTCGTGTTGGGCAGCGGCTATTACGCAGTAGGCACCACCGTGGCCGTCGGCCAGAAGATCGCAGCGGCTATTATCGCGCGCATCAAGAATTTCTACCCGAAACTTCCGATCGCCGAGCAGATCACGCTCGAACTGCTGCTGTGGACCATTCCCGCCGCGATCGTCCTACTAGTATTTGTGCTGGTTTGGCTACATCTCTTCGGATGGCGTGTCAAACGGTTCGTTATGACCTCGGGGCAGCCCAGTTCAGCCAGCTTGCTAGAACGCGTCCGTCAGTGGGATTATGCACGCGTGCCGGCCGATCCGACATTGGTGCTGGTCTCATTCGCCGGGGTCATTGTGACACTCACTGTCGTGTTCTGGGTCCTGCTGCCGGTCACGACGCCGACCCCTCACCCGGATTATCCGCTCCCGCAGGTCGAGAAGGCCTCCAAGCCGGTCAAACCGGAAGAGCTTATCAAAAAGACCGAGGCGAACCTGGAGAAAGCTGAGGCCGTGCTGGCGGCCCTTGAGAAGGAAAAGAGCAAGGAAACGAAGAAGCGCAAAGGGAAATAAAAGGAGAGTTCGCCATGGAACCGTATGAGCGGCATTGGCGTTCGGGCGGCAGACAAGCACGGTTGTGGGCCTACGCGGCGCTGGTTCTCCTGCTGTTCACGGTGGCTGCCCCTCTGGGCCTGGCCTGGGCGCAAGAGGCTCCAGCGGGGTCGGCGACGGAGTACCGTGACATCCTTCCCGGCATCCTGGGCAGCCGGAATCTGATCTGGATCATCGCGCAGCAACACCTCCTCCTGGCAGGGTTCGTGCTTGGCGTACCGATCTTCGCCTGGGTCTGCGAGATCGTCGGCGTACGGACCAGGGATCCGCGTTACGATACGCTGGCCAAGGAATTCACCAAGCTGCTCACCTCGGCTTATGCGACGACGGCCCTGTTTGGGGGCATTCTCCTCTTTCTGCTACTTGGACTCTATCCGAAGCTCATGGTCTACCTCACGGACGTGTTCTTTCCATCCTTCATCGTGTACAGCGTCTTGTTTCTTCTGGAGACGGCGACGCTGTACCTCTACTGGTATGGATGGGACTCGATGCAGGGGGCCAAGAAGGGCCTCCACTTGTTTCTGGGCTTCCTGCTGAACGTCTTCGCCTTCTTCATCATGATCGTGCCGAATTCCTGGGCGACTTTCCAGGCCAGCCCCGTTGTCATCACGGAAGGCAGCATGTGGGCCAAGGCCTGGGCCGCGACCTGGAACCCCACCTGGTGGCCGGTGAATGTCCACCGCCTGATCGCCAATGTCGTGCTGGGGGGATTCATCTGCGGCGCCTATGCCGGGTTGAAATATCTCATGACCCAGAACCAGGCGGAACGTGTCCACTATGACTGGATGGGATATGTCGGGAACTTCATCGGCGTGTTCGGAATGCTGCCGTTGCCGTTCGCCGGGTATTGGCTGATGCGGGAGATCTACCAGTACAACCAGCAGATGGGGATCACGCTGATGGGCGGCTTTCTCTCCTGGCTGTTCATCCTCCAGGCCATTCTGATCGGCATTCTGTTCCTCGGAGCCAACTATTACTTCTGGCTGGGCATCATGTATCGCATCCCCGGATCCGAGGCCAAGTACCGGAAGCCGATCATGACGATGCTCGTGATCTTGCTCGTGTGTCTCGGGGTCTGGATGACCCCGCACTCTCTGGTCGCGAGCCTCGAAGAGGCGCGGAAGATGGGCGGCACCCATCATCCCCTGTTGGGCGTCTTCGGCGTGATGTCCGCGAAGATGACCGTGGTCAATGTGATGATCCTGGTCACCTTCATGAGCTTCGTGATGTACTGGCGCGCCGGCAAGCAGGAGACCGCCACTTGGGCTAAGGCCGCCAAAATCGGTCAAGGAGTCATCTTGGGGGTGGCCACCATCGTCGTCGTTGTGCTCGGCGTCTGGGGCTATTTCGTGCCGGCCATCACACGCATCAACTATTTCTCCACGACCCAAGTGCTGGTCGTGTTGTTCGTCCTGCTGACCATCACGCCATTGACCGCGCTAGTGTTGAAAAGCGCCAAGACAACGACGGAAATGGTCTGGGGCATCATGCCGCCCCGGGCCGCCTACGCCCTCGTGTTAAACGCGGTCATGGTCATCCTGCTCATGACCCTCATGGGCTACGCGCGGTCATCTTCAAGGGTCCACTGGCACGTGTACGGGGTGATGCAGGACACATCACCCTACGCCTATTCACCCGCGCTGGGCTATGCAGCGGCCTTCATGTCACTGAATACCTTTCTGTTCTGTCTGATGGTCGCGTTTATCTTCTGGGTCGCCTCCCTCGGCGGGGAGAAGAAGGAGGGCACTTCTGGGAAGGCCCATGTGAAGGAAGCCGTGAAGCCGGCTGTTGCGGGTGCTCCGGTACCGGCTGCCGGACGCCGATAAAGTACGTGGAGGCCTCTTTCGCATGACAGAAGTCCAACTGCTGCAAACGATCGGGTTGAGCGTCCTGGGGCTGGGAGGAGCAATTCTCCTCTTTGTGAAGGCCCGCTTTGTCCGCGTCGTTGCCTTTGTGTCCATCGTGTTAGGGGGCTTTACCTTGGTCGCCTTGAGTATTCCTCAAATGGCCTCGTTGCCGCCGGCCGTGGAGAAGTTCGACGTGACGTCCATCCAGGACAAGAAAGAGCTGGCCTCGATCGGCCAGAAGATCTTTTTCGGCAAAGCCCAGTGCGCCCTGTGCCATACGATTGGGACCGGCGAAGGTCGGTGTCCTGATCTGAAAGGCGTTGGGGCCAAGCTGACACGGGGCTTCCTCTACGAGAGCCTGACCCAGCCGCAGGCCTACATCTATAAGGACTACGAGCATGTCGGCCAGCCCAAATTCTTTCCGGCCAAGATGCCATACATCAACAAGAAGCCGATCGCTTTGAGTAACAATGAGATCCTGGCGGTCATCGCGTTTTTGCAGAACATGTCCGGCGAGGAGGTGACGATCGAGCTGTCTGAGATCGAAGCCCCGGGCCCAGCAAGCACGGCGCGGAAGGGAGAACTATGAGAGGGTCCTCATTGGCGATGAAGGGGGCTGTTCTGTTGGTGGCGGTGTTCGTGGTGTTCAAGTTCGTCGCGCCGTTAGTCACTGCGCCCTTGCCCATGAGTCTCATCTGGCTCTATCTGTTCCTGACCACCGTCGGCATCGTCGTGTATGGGACGCTCAGCAGCGAATCCACGGAGGCGTTGCTGGGGCCCATCTTTCGTTTCCTGGGCGGGGACGGCTTGAACGGGGTGGCCAAATTTGCTCGCCTCGCGGTGCTGGTGCTTGTTCCCTTGTTGGTGGGTGGGCAGACTTACAGCGAATTGGTGCCTAGCTCGCAGCCACCTGCTGAGAACCGGACCATCCATCCAGCCCCGCCGGGCGAGTTCGTCGGGCTGACGAATCCGGTGCCGAACACGCCGGAAAACGTCATGATGGGGAAGGGCCTCTTCGCTGCATTCTGCTCGCCGTGCCACGGCCCCAAGTTCAACGGCAACGGCCCGGCCTCGGATGGCTTCAATCCCCCGCCGGCGAATTTTGTCGATCCGGGCACGATTGCTCAACTGCAGGAGTCCTACCTGTTCTGGCGCATCAAAAAGGGCGGGGTGGGGCTGAATGTCGAAGGCCACCCGTGGAAGTCAGCCATGCCTCGATGGGAAGTGGAGCTGCCGGATGACTGGATCTGGAAGATCATCATGGCGGAATATGCGGGATCTGGGCAGAAGCCCGGAACGTGGGAGTAAGCGATGGTAGGGATGCCTTCTCGACACGCGCGACTGGCTGTCCTGGCTGCGGCGGTTGCTGTTTTGTGGGGAACGCCTGTCTTGGCGCAGGAGACCGTCGTCGTCCGGGTGAAGCTGATCCAGGGCGAGGTCCCGACGGATCCGACGGCCCCGATCTGGAATACGATCCCGGCGACCGAGTTTCCGATGTCGCCGCAAGTCCACTGGCCAAAACGCATTCTGCAGGTCACCGTCAAATCGATCAAGGTGCGCGGCGTGCACAACACCAAGCAGATCGCCTTCCTGCTCGAGTATGCCGACCCGACCCAGGATCCGGCCGATGCCGCCGCGCTGGAGTTCATGGTCGGCGACAAGAAAGCCCATTTTGCCCATGGCCAGCCGATGGCGCAGGTCGAAGGCGGGCCGGTCAACATCTGGTACTGGCGGAACGATGCGCCAGGCGCTGCGGACATGAATGCCCAGGGCTTTGGCACGCTGAAGAAGCAGGCTCAGCAGGATGTCCAGGCGAAAGGAGTCTGGAAGGACGAGAAGACCAAGGTCCGGTTCAAGGAACGGAAGCTCATCCCCAGGAAGGACGCCAAGGGAGAGTCAGCGAAGGACCCCAAGACGGGCGATCCGCTCTTCGACGAGGAGACGAAAGTGGTCGAGCAGGACGCTACCGGCGTATGGCGCGTCGTGTTCACCCGAGCGCTCACCACGACCGATCCGAACGATGCCCAATTCCAGCTCGGCACGTTCCCGAACATCGCGTTCGCGGTCTGGGACGGCAAGAAGCTGGAAAGTGGTGATCTGAAGGAGTCAGGCTCACAGAAAGCCGTTACCTCTTGGTGGTACTTCAACGCGGAGCCGCCGACCAACTATTCGATCTACTTCTACGGACTCATCGCGGTGGTGGTGGCTGCAGGGTTGGAGTACGTCATCATCCGCAAGGTGAGGAAGGGGCAGCCGGCATGAGCAGGCAGCATAGCGTCAAGGCGGTCGCGGTTGCGGCGGTGGCGGTGCTGGTCGGGCTGGGCGGGTGCGCCCTGTTCGAGAACGAGCACGTCGCCAAGGGACGTCGGCTCTATGCCTATTACTGCTCCCACTGCCACGGCGAGCACGGCAGGCCCGGCGAGGGCTTCAACTGGAAGTTCATGCCCGATCCTAAGCCCAAGGACCTGTCCAACAAGGATGAGATGAGCACCCTGAAGGACGAGGAGATCTTTGCGACCATCTCGCGCGATATGAAGGACACAACGCCGGAGATCGGCGACAAGATCGGTGACGACGAATTCGCCGTGCCGACCATGCCCACGTTCAAGAACACGCTGTCGGAGGAAGAACTCTGGTCCCTGGTGGCCTTTGTGCGCACGCTCCATGGGATGAAGCTGCAGAAGGCCGACTGGGCCTCGCTCAAGAAGGAACGCCCGAAATTCGCGCCGGTCCCCAAGCCCATGGTGACGGCCTCCGCCTCCGAGGAAGCCAAGCTCGCGGCGCGGGGCAAGCAACTCTATTACAACAAGTACGGGTGCAACGCCTGTCACAAGATCGGACAGAGCGGGGGAGA
>VBOK01000245.1 GCA_005877565.1 Nitrospirota bacterium | reverse complement strand
CTTTCCTGGTGTTCAACATCGTGTACGCGCGCTGGGTGATCGGTCGCGCGAAGGCGATGCAGCTCATCTGAGATCGGCGGCACGCCGGGAATTCAGCGAAAAGCGGGGGCAACTAAATAGGCGCGGACCAGGCGTTCGAAACCCGCCGTCGCCTGCTCGACACTCAAGTCCTTGAGATCGAAGCTGACCGGCTGCAGCAGCTCATGCGGCGCCTTCCAGGGCCCCCAGCGTTTGGGAGACGAGTCACCGAAAAAGCACAGGATCGGCTTGCCGAGCGCCGCGGCAAGGTGCATCGCTCCGCCGTCGGCGCACACCACGCAGTCGCACACGGACAGGGCGGCGATCAACCTGGAAAGCGCCTCGGTCGGGCAAGACAGCACAGGAAATTCAGCGCAGCTCTCCGCAACCGCGCGAGCCTTTTCGTCATCGCCGGAATGCATTGGATTGTCGGGCTCGCCGGGGGACCAGAGAAGCAAAAATCGCACGGCGTGCCTCTTCGCGATCGCACGAATCAGCGCCGCGAAGTTCTCTGCTGACCACTGTTGGCTCTTCTTCCGCGCGCTGATGTGCACCCCGATGACAGGGGTGCCAGGCGCCACGCGGGCAAGAGCTTGTTCGACCTCGCGGCGCTCAGCGGCATCGGGAAATACCCGGGCGGGAGGCGGCGGGCCGTTGATGCCGAGTGCCTTGAGCAAGCCGAACACCTGCTCCACCTCGTGCGCCGACGCCGAAGCGTCGTACGGCAGCGCAATGTCGGGGCGAGAGTGAGCCTTGCCGGGGTCGGCATAGCCGAGGACGTGCCGCGCGCCGATCACCCGGGCAAGGCGCAGCGAACGCGGGGCAAATCCCGACGCGGCGAGGATGGCGTAATCGAACTTTTCCTTACGCAAGCTCACGATCAACCGCAGTCGATTGGCGTAGACCGAAACGATGGAGCGCTTCTCGCCGCGGTGTTTTCCCTTTTCATAGGCGTACACGGCGTCGACAGCGGGATTCCCGGTCAAGACGGCCTCGTTGTATGTGTTCACGAGCGCCGCGATATGTGCACCGTGGTAGCGCTCGCGCAGCGCGGCAATAAGGGGCGTGGTGCAGACCAGATCGCCGATGTTGTCGCGACGAATCACCAGGATGCGCGGGCGCGCGTCCCGTTCCATCGGTATCGAGGAAGCGTCTGCGCTCATGATGATGCGGCGACTCTTCCGGGGCCGGCGCTTGCCAGCGCTTCCAACAAGGCTTGCAGACGCGCGACGAAGGCATCCTCGGAAAACCGCGCCAGATGCGGCTTCGCAGAATCCTTGTCGAAGCGGAACCCGCCCTCCAGCAGAAGCTTCAGCGCGTTCTCGAAGTCGGCACCCCCATCCTCGCGCGGATCGCGGTAGCGCAGGCCCGTTGCCCCGTGCATCACCGTTTCGTCGAACGGCGGTGCGTCGGGCGCAAGCACAGGCGTGCCGCAGGCCTGCGCCTCGATGACGTTGAGGCCGAGCGCCTCTTTTTCAGGCAGCCCGGTCAGCAGGAAATCGATGCTTCCGTAGACCGCGCCGATGTCCTGCTGATGGCCCCAGAAGCGCACTTTTTCGCGGATCGGGCGAAGCACCCGATCGAGATCACGCACTGAAGCATAGCCGCCGCTGCCGAAAATCTCGATTTGCACCGTAGGATAGCGGGCAAGGATGGGGGCCAAGTAGGAGAACAGCAGCGGAAATTGCTTGATCGGTGTGATCCGCGACACGATCCCCAGAGTCAGTCCGGGGATCCGCGAGAACGTCCGTTCAGGCATCAAACGCCTCCACTGCGGTTCCAACACCCCTAATAGACGGTCACGCAGCTTGCGCCGGTCCCAGTCATAACGCGAGCCGGCTTGCAGCGGAGTCGATACGGCGCCCATGCGGTCCAGCTGCGCGACACCGTACAAAGGCTGCGGATAGACACGTTCAAATCCTGCTGCACGCAAGCTTGCGATTACATGCCTGGACCCCGCGACGATCAGATCAAACGGGACGAGCGGTCGAGGATCACGCCCGTACAATGGCATGTGTGCGAACGCGGTCACGAGGTGACCCTGCGCGCGCAATTCCTCCACCACCGCCGCCGATGCCAAGGTGTGAAAGATAAGACAAGCCGGCGGCCCCCCGCGCAGCAATCCAGGCAAGTCGGCGGGAGCGACGAGCGGCTCCACGCGGGCAGCCGACATGGGCAGCAAGGACCAAGCGTTTGCGCGCGGATCGACGAACAGCCGCGTTTCGATGCCAAGGAGATGTAGCGCCCTCGTGAATGCGGCAGTAAAGACTTCCCCGCCGCCGAATCCCTGCTGCAGGTTGATTTGATGAACGTACGACCGTGTACTCAAAGCCGAGAAGGAATCTGGTGGGAGGGCCACTGGGCAAGCAGGAGCGACAGCCCTCCGAAGAACATGAACGTCTCGAGCATGTTGTCGCGAGTGTTGATATCGATCGCCGAACGGGACAGGAATCCGATGGAAACAAACATGAGGACGAGCGTCGGGAAGCTCGCGTTGCGCAGAAAGACCTTGAGCCCGATGAAAAACAAGCCGGCGACAAACGCGATCAGCAGGATCACGCCGACCACCCCGGTACCGATTGCCCAGTCGATCAACCCGCTGTCGCTTGCCACGCGCTTTACCCCGTACCTGAGTTCGATCGCCCGCTCGAAAGCTCCACGGCCGAAACCCCATCCGAGAGGGTTCTCCGCGATGAATCGCAGGCCGGCCCTGTACCTGGCCAATCTCGCGTAGGCTGACTCTTCGACGGGTCCGCCGTCGGGCAATTCGGGAAGACCCATCGTCTCGAGATAGATCCAGTTGGGCCGTTCCGCTTGCGTGAGCGCGACGCGGGCGGTATCCAGGAAGACGTTCCATCTCTTGTCCGTCTTCAACGAGCCGTACACTAGGGCGATCGCGGCAATCGCACCGATAACCGCGATCGCGACCGTCTGCCGGGTGATCCCGGACATCTCGCGCCGCCGAGAAACG
>VBOK01000074.1 GCA_005877565.1 Nitrospirota bacterium | reverse complement strand
GTCGCACGATAGGCGATGAGCCCGACGTCGAATCCGGCCAGGCTCTCCACTAACTGATCCGCAGCGACGGGTGGAAGGAAATGCACCCGGTTCTGTAAATGCTCCGCATTCACGAGGGCGCGGAGCGTCGGTTCGAGTTCCCCATACCCTCGTAGGTAAAGCTCGGCCGAGTCGAACCAGGCAGCGCTCCGAATCAGTTCCTCGAGTCCGCGATCGCGCACGTACATTCCTTGGTAGATGACGCGGGCCTTGCCCTCGCGGGCTTTCCCGAGGCCGCCGGACTTCGGCTGCACAGGTTCGACGGCGAACGGACAATTCATCACCACGGTCGGCAGCGGGACGCGGTGCCACTCAGCCAGCGTCTCGGCGATCGAGTCGTTGACCGTCACGACCTTGTGCGCAAACCGGATGAGCCAGCGTTCCAGGCCGAAGAGGAGCGCGCTGAACTGCCGGGACGACACGGGGAACTGCGCGGCGAACAGCTCATGCGCGTCGTAGAGCAGCGCCACCCGCTTCCATCGCGAGAGCGCCACCCCCGCCGGCAACGTGTCCAGATCGTTGGCATGGTAGAGCGCGGCAGGCACGCGCCACAGTTGACGGACGGCCTGCAGGTTGAACCAGGTGATCCCGCCGAGGATCCAGAGTTCCCACGGCTTCAACCAGAAGCCTCCCTGCCCGTCGTTCGTCCCGCGCGGTCCGACGGTCTCCGGCGGAGCAGGCTGGTCCTCTGGTCGTGAAAGGAGCCGTTTCAGCCATCGCCTGCCCCACAGAGGGGACACCCGCTGCACGCGGACGCCCGGTGGGTCGATTGCTTCTTCCTCCCCGGCCGGCAGCCGGCAGACCAGGCGGCTCTCGAACCCCGCACGCTGGGCGGCCTGCACGGACCGGAGAACCCTCGGGTCGGTGAGCCCCTCATTCGTCACCAGCATGACGACCGGCTTGCCGGCACGGGGGGACGCATCGGGCTGCGGATCGTTGGTTATGGACTGGTACCCCTTCATCAGTTTTTGCGCTTCAACTTCCCAATTGTAAGACGTGCGCGCAGCCAGCAAGGCATTCCGCTTCATGGCCTCCAGGCGAGCCCTGTCCTCAAGCAGCTCATTGAGTGCCCTGGCGATGTCCCGAGGATCCTCGGGATTGAAAACACCGCCTAGGTTGTGCCCCAGGATGACCTTTCGCAACTCGGGCAGATCGCTGCCGGCCACAGCAAGACCCGCCATCATATATTCGAAGATCTTGTTCGGAAGGCAGAAGCGGTTATTGAGGCAAAACGGAATGTAGGGGATCACGCCGATGTCGGCCTCGGCGGCGGTTTTCACCAACTCGGGCATCGGCACCGGCGGCGCAAAAGAGACACGGTCTTCCAGGCCCTGCTCCTGCACCAGCGCGCGCAGGTGATCTTCAAGCTCTCCGAACCCTCTGAACACGATCCGTCCGCGTTCCAGGTATTGCACGCTTTCGATGAGCTGCTCGAGTCCGCGATCGCGGAAGTATCCGCCGTGATAGAGAATCACCGGGTCGCGCCCGAGATCCGCAGGACTCGACAGGAGTGGCTGGTAGACAGGCACGTTGCGAACGACAACGACGCCGTCCGTCCCGTACCGTTGGGTTGCCCAGTCTGCCAACGATTCGCACACGGTCAGCCGGAGGTCGGTCCTTTTCACCAAGATCCGCTCCAGGGACGAATAGTAGAACCGCCACGCTCCGGTCTTGACCCCTTCCTTGAATTGTTCCGTGTACAGCTCATGGAAGTCGTAGACAAGCTTCTTCCCAGCCAGACGTCCTGCGACGTAGCCGGCGAGCAGTGTATCCAGGTCGTGCGCATGATAGACGTCGGCTCTCTGTCGGAGTGCCTCTCGGACCATCTTCAAGTTGATCCGGAGGATATGGAGGACGTCCAGCAGTTCCGAGCGGATCGTAGAACGCATGGGAAGACGTGGACTCGTCAGGGACGTTTCTGCGAGCTTTCGCGGATTGATACTCCGGTACCAGGCACGTAAGACGGTGTACGGGCGCGGGGCGGCCGCCTTGAGCCACATCAGGACGACCGCATTGAGCCACTTCAGGAAATGATAGACCAGGCTGCGCCGCAGGGACCTGGGTAGCGGGACACGGACAACCCTGTAGCCATCGAGCCATTCCTCCTGCTGGTCTTCTTTGACCTGCAACCCAATCACGGTCACTTGATATCCGGCCTTCACCAACGTGGCGGCCTCCCGCCGCACTCGCGGGTCGTTGCTGACCGAATTCGTGACAAGCATGCAGACCTTCATGGCGTCCGTCTCAACACGCGCTTTAACGCTTGTTTGATCCACACAGCTTGACGGATCAGTTTGGAATTCAAAAGCGTTCGCGCTTGGGCAAGATCTAAATGCTTCCTAAGGAGTTCCTGCCGGATCAAATCTCTTTCATTATCCCAATCGCCCATTGCTCTCGTCGCTGCCCGTTCCATGCCGAGTTTTCCTAGATATTGTTTGATCCACCAGGTTGGTACCTTGACACACAGATCGTGAGTTTCCATGACAGGAAGAAGGTCAACGAAGAAAAAAGAATCGCCATCCCAGAGATGGACTTGGATTCGTTGGTCAATGGGTTCCTGAGAGCCAAATTCCAAGAGCCACTCGCAATCAGAGCCGATGGGAGTTTCTACTGGAAAAGAGAAGAGGAGATAATGATCCTGCTCCCCCACTCCAAGTACACCCACTGTGCCCTCTAGTAAGTGATCTTTACTACCCGATACAGAGATACAAGCAATCGCATAAAGATTGTCTTTGCGGGCGAGATCACCATGCAGGGCAAAGAAGAAACCTTCCCTGGTCGGTCGGATGTCGGCCGGCACGACAAAGGTCGTCTCTTTCCATCGCACATCCTTTTTGCCTTCGAGCTGACCGAGTGGAATGTACCCTTGCTGCTTGTCATAGACAGATAGCCAAACAGGCTCTGCCGACATATCCTTATAGAAGACGGTGAGCGCAAATGGTTCATCCATAAATCTCGATATGACGAAGCGAGCCTGTTTCCTGGGATTGGAGGACCACCCGTAATTTCGCACGATTTTCCCATCGAGCAGGTACCTTTCCCCCCATGCAGTATCGGAGTCGAGGTACAAGTAGGATGTCGAAGAATGGAAGAGGGTAGTAGAACGGCATGCCGTCCTGTCTTCCATATGAATATCAACCCTCTTTTTCACCCGCAGCCGAACCTTCAACGTGGCAGGAAATGACTCCGGAAAGTCCTTGTTTGCCGCACTAAACTCTCTCTGCGATCAAAGAGCACCTCATCGTTCAGATCATCCAACAACATTGCAACTTTTTCTAGCTTCGCATTCGGCTCTTTTGCCCCTGGTTTTCCTCCACAGAGAGGGCAGACCGCCAGCGGCCACCGAGACCAGCCATCAGCCAGATATTGTTTTAACTCCCAGAGTCGGTGATCATATTGCGGCCAGGGTTCCCCCCAAAACGTGTATGCAGCCATTTCAAAGTCCTGGCCGAAGATTCGGTCTATATCCGTGAGGGTCAGCGAACGAAGATGGTAATTCCTATGGTAGATACAACCGCAATCATCACATTTGACCTGACTGAATTGAAGATTCTCATTTTGCGGGGAAACGACCAGGAGGTATCGTCGAGCAATCCGTATGGCTTCTCTCACCGTATGAGAAAATACTGCTGCGGGAAGGTGTTCTAAAACATTGGAGAGGAGGACTAGGTCAATCGATTGGTCTTTCAATGGAACGGAACCCGAACTAGCCAACAGCTTTTCACCCAGAAAATGGCGGATAGCCTCACGGCTCGAATCCAGACCAATTACTTGAAATCGAGTCGCCAAGCGGTTCGTGATCGTACCGTCTCCACACCCAATATCAAGGATGTTCCGCACATCACATGGCATGAGTGACTCGATGATACGAATACATTCGTCCGCGTAATGCGCTGGCTCTTTCCAGAGCTCAGCCTGGTCATAATATGGCGAGCCGTTACGCTCCACGGCTATGTCTCCAAAATACCGGATGCAGGACCACGCCTAAGTCCAGGGCGCAGTCGAGCAACGGCTCGATTTGGAATTCGTAGAGTCGATCGTGGAGATCGTAGGGTGTCTGTCCCAGTTGGTCGAGTAAATCAAGAGAGGGAAAGATGGCAACCGAGATGACATACAGCCCCGGCCCCAAAAGTTGCCGATCGAAACGAACGTCTACGATTCCCTGTCCGTCAAGCTTGTCGAACTGCACGCCATCCCGCGAGGAAATGGCTTGGCAGACTGTGATGCCATCAATACGATAAATCGCAGCGACAAAGACCGGGCCTACGACAGGAACCTTGGTTTTGTATCGCATCCGGATGGCCAACGATTCTCCGACGTTAAAGCGATGGCACTCCTGACCTTCATGGTTGACGCATTGCACTTCTGTGATGACGATCTCACCACTCCCGTAAATCAAGCCTTTCTCCCGCAGTGAGTGGGCGTCATGCTGGAGAGCAGGTATCATAGTCCTGATTCGCTTCTCCTCCTGTTTCCGTATAGAAGCCGCATAGGCCTTCAGCACCTCTAACGGAGAACCATCCATGACTACTCTGCCGTGATCGATCCAGAGCAGGCGTGTGCATAAGCGCTGGAGCGCTGAAAAATCATGGGACGCCATCAGGACTGTTTTCCCACATTCCATAAACGATCGGATACGGTCAAAACATTTTCGGCTAAAATAGGCGTCTCCGACCCCCAACACCTCATCGATGATAAGGACATCCGGATTGATGCACGTCGAGACCGAGAAGGCCAGACGCATGTACATTCCATAAGAATAGGTTCTCACTGGCTGATGGATGAAATCCTCCAACTCGGAAAACGCTACGATGTCGGTGTAGAGCCGGTCGATCTCTTCTTGGGTCAGTCCGAGATACACCCCGCTGACATGGATATTCTGCTGCCCAGTCAACTCCGGATGAAATCCAGTCCCGATCTCCAAAAGTGCCGAGACCTTCCCTTTGATCTCCACTTCCCCTTTGGTGGGACTGGAATTCCCGGTGAGAATCCGCAGCAGGGTGCTCTTCCCTGCTCCGTTTCTGCCGATGATCCCTACTGTCGTTCCCTGAGGAATCTCAAAGCTCACATTGTCGAGGGCGCAAAATTCTTCATCGTGGCGTCCTTCTCCGAAACCGAGACTAAAAAAATCCAGTAGCCGCTTAGACCGACCACGATACAGCTTGTACACCTTCGAGACGCCTTTTACTGAAATCGCAGCCGTGTCCATTACACGTAGTCCGGTAAAACCCGCCGAAGGTGCATGAAGTAGCGATAGCCAGCCAACAGGACCAGAAGCGTCAGTCCGCCAAAGATTACCAACCCCCTTACGTTTGGGAATTGGTTGTAGAGTAAGGCATTGCGATACCCTTCGATCAGGTAAGAAATAGGGTTCAGCTCGACTACAAGTTTGAGTCCTGCTGGCGCCATCTCCTGTGTATATGCGATCGGTGAGACAAACATCAGCAAGACCATCATGAGAACGACGACCTGCGAGGTATCACGGTAAATGATATTGACACAGGAGAGGAACCAAACCAGGCCAACGGTGAATAATGCCTGGAGGATCAGCAGGAAAGGCAATACTGCCAGGTTCGGGCCTAGCATCCCTCGAAGGCCAAGTAGCACCAGAAGCAGGAGGGTGCCGCAGAGCTGGCCGATGAGCCCAGCACAAACTGCCGATACAGGGAATAGTTCCATGGGAAAAACCTGACTTTTGATAAGGTTGCGTTGAGCGAGCACCGACGCGGTCCCGCGTGTCACCCCCTCAGAGAATCCAATCCATGGCAAAAGCCCGCAGGCAATCAAGAGACCATATTCCACTCCAGTCGGACTCTGGTCAGGTCGGACCCGCAAGATTCCCCCGAACAACAACAAATATGCGCCCAGCATCAAAAGAGGTGCCAGCAGCATCCAGACCAAGCCGAGTCGAGATCCCGCGTAACGGAGCCTGAAATCCAGAAGAGTAAGGTTCCAAATCAGGCGACGGTGCCGGAAGAGCATGTGAAAGCAGCTCATGACCGCTCCTTCCGACAATAGTCGGCGACAATGCCGAGGATCGCATCCGCGGCATGGTCGTCGCCGTAGGGCTGTCCCTGTTCGGGGCAGAGCTCTTCGAGAGCCAGGCGAGCCGCCGCCTCAACAGCGTCGGGGGTCGTCCCGGCCACTCGGTTCCACCCCGCCTCCACCGTTTCCACCCACTCGGTCTCGTTCCGCAGCGTGACGCAGGGAACCCCTAGCAAGAATGCTTCCTTCTGGACCCCGCCGGAGTCGGTCAAGATCAGCCGGGCGTGCCGTTCGAGGATGAGCATCTCATGATAGGAGACAGGCGCAATCAGGCGGACCGGCCCGGTGACGTGACCAACCCCCGCCGCGTCCAGCACCGCCCGCGTGCGCGGGTGGAGCGGCACCACGATAGGCAGGCCGAGTCGCCCGAGGGCCGACAGGATGCCCGTGACGGTCTCGGGGCGGTCGGTCGACTCGGCGCGATGGATCGTGGCCAAGCCATACTGTCCCGGCTGCAGGCCCAGCTCAGCCATCACGCCGGCGCGCCGGTCGGCGCGGGCCAGGTTGTACAGCAGCGAATCGTACATCACGTCCCCCACCCGGTGGACCCCGGCCACAATGCCCTCGCAACTCAGGTTCTTCACCGCGCGGTCGGTCGGGCAGAACAGCAGCGCGGAGAGGTGGTCCGTGACCACGCGATTGATCTCTTCCGGCATCGTACGGTTGTAGCTGCGCAGCCCGGCCTCGACGTGAGCCACGGGAATCGGCAGCTTGCTGGCCACCAGACTCCCGGCCAGCGTGGAGTTCGTGTCGCCGTACACCAGCACGAGGTCAGGCCGCTCGCGCTCCATCACCGGTTCGAGCCGCTCCAGCATCCGGGCGGTTTGCTGTCCGTGGGGGCCGGATCCCACGCCCAAATGGTGCGCCGGCTCCGGAATGTTCAGTTCCTGGAAGAAGACCGCGGACATGTTGTCATCATAGTGCTGGCCGGTGTGGACCATCACTTCCTGGATCTGGTGGTCGCGGGGACGGCTTGCGTTGAAGGCCGGGAGAGCCCGCGAGAGCACCGCGGCCTTAATGAACTGAGGACGCGCGCCGACGACCGTCAGGAGTTTCATGCGCCCTCCACCTCGACCAGCACCGCACGCGAGCGCCGGTATCTGGCCCCGCAGACCTGGCAGGACACGCGCGTTCGCCCGCCCGCGGCCGGGAGTTTCAATTTGATGCCGCACCGGCACATCCATCCCTGCTGCCGGCCCGGGTTGCCGGTGACCAGCGCGAAATCCGGAACATCCCGGGTCACGACGGCGCCCGCTCCCACGAACGCGAAACGCCCGATGGTGAGCCCGCAGAGAATGGTTGCGTTCGCTCCTAAGGTGGCCCCGTGCCGGACCAGCGTCGCACGGTACTCATGCTTCCGGGAGATATGACTGCGGGGATTGATCACATTCGTGAATACCACTGATGGCCCGCAGAACACGCCGTTTTCCAGCGTCACGCCCTCGTAGATCGAGACGTTGTTCTGGATTTTGACGCCGGCGCCCACGACGGCGCCGTGGGCGATATAGACGTTCTGGCCGATGGAACACCGCGGGCCCACCGACGCCCCCTTCGCGATATGCGAGAAATGCCAGACACGCGTTCCTTCTCCGATCGCGCCCGGATCGTCCACGCAGGCCGTCTCGTGAGCCCAGAAAGACCCGCCCATCGTCATCCCTTCACCGGGACCGGCGCGCCGTCCATCTCCAGCGACTTCTGCGCGGCCGCCAGGACCCGGACGACCTGGAGCCCGTGTACGCCGTCGCTCCGCGGCGTCGCCCCGTTGCGGCTGCAGTCGAGGAAATGCTGGCATTCCAGCCGGAGAGGCTCTGCGGAGCCGATGTGAGGAATCAGAATGTCCCCAAACCGCACATGAAGATAGTCTTCATACGACATGGGCTGGCGACGGATGTCCACACCCTTGTCATAGATCCGGATCTTGTCATTGGGCTCCATATCATCGAAGACGACCATCTTCCGGCTCCCTACCAGGGTCGTTCGTCGGATCTTATGGGGGTCCAGCCAGCTCAGGTGGATGTGGGCCAGCTTCCGCTGCGGAAAATGCAAGGTGACAAAGACCACGTCAACGATCCCCTTCTGGAGAAAGGCTTCACCCTTGGCCGTGACCATCTCTGGTTCACATGCAAACAGGTACAGAGCCACTGCCACATCGTGCGGGCCGAAGCTCCAGAGCGCATTTTCATCCTTTCGGACCTGGCCGAGATTCAGGCGCTGACTGTAAAGGTAGAACAGCTCCCCGATTTCCTCACTCGCCACCAGCTGGTTCATCTTGACCACAGCCGGGTGATACAGCAGCAGGTGGCCGACCATCAGACACCGTGCCGCTCGGGTCGCCACGTGGACAAGCTCTTCGGCTTCTTCCGCGGCCAGGGTCATGGGCTTCTCGACCAGGACGTGCTTGCCGGCTTCGAGGGCCCGTCTCGCCTGGTCGTAATGTTGAGCGGCGAAGGACGCGATGACCACCCCCTCCACGGCAGGGTCCCGCACCACGTCCTCGTAGCGGGTCGTCACGCGCACGCCGGGATAGGCGGCCCGAACGGAAGCCAGCCGGGACTCTTCCAGATCGCACACCGTGACCAACCGCGACCCCTTGAGCTGAGCGAACATCCGCACGTGGTTCTTGCCCCATTCCCCTGCGCCCACGACCGCGATGCTGAGTGGTTCCAGCCCTGTTATCGTCATGGTCGTTCCCTTACTTGAAGTCCCGGCGCTGGAAGATCAGGCAGGCCAGGATCAGCAGCATCGTCGAATAAGCGATGCCATAGGTCGCTGCGGAGACGAGGTAGGACGGTTCGATGGGCAATCCATGCACCGCCTGCCCCTTGACGTTGAAGTAATCGAGGTTCGGAAGCAAATAGTAGAGCCCGTCCAGGATCGTCTTGGTCAGACTCTCGCCCATCTTGGCCCCCAGCACTTTCAGATCGTCCGTCAAATGACCGATCACATAGATGGCCAGCGTGAAGGTCGCGCTCAAGGTCGGCGTGGTGAACGTGGAGAACATCACTGCCACCGCCGTGATTACCAGGAGCTCCATGAAGATCAGACCGATCGCCTTCAGCAACGCGAGGTGCAGCCCTGCCTTGCTGACGAGGATGGTCAGAAAGAACCCTGCCGCCATGATGCCGACGTTCACCAGGAGCGTAAGGGCCAGTCCTGAGTACTTCCCGAGCAGAAACAGGTACCGGGGGACCGGTTTCGCGATGATCGTGAAGATCGTCCGCTTCTCGATCTCCTTGCTGACCAACCCGATCCCGACGAAGATCGCGATGATGACCCCGAAGAGATTGATGCTCGCCAACCCGATGTCTTCAATGATCTTGACCTGCTCGCCAATGGTAAGCGTGCTGAGAAGGATCGAGCTGCCGATCAGGAGCAGGCCGAAGAACACGAGGTTGTAAAGGATCTTGTCGCGCAGTGTCTCACGAAATGTGTTCAGGGCGATCACGGTGATCCGGTTCATGTGCGGCCGACCTCCGCCGTTTCCTTGAGGAAGAGGTCTTCCAGCGAGCGCTTGTGCGGAACGAGGGAGACCAGCCGCCCGGCGTGTCGGCGGATCAGGTCGAGGACCTGGTCCACCTTGTGTTCATCGTCCAGTTTGATCAATACCTGATCGCCCCGCCGGACGACCTTCCCTCCCAACTCCTCGGCCTTCCGGATGCCGACCTCCGCCAGCCGTTCCACCAGGATCTCGACCGACGTCACGGCAGTGGTCCCCACCAACTCATGCACTGCCCCCACGGCCCGGAGTTGTCCCTTCACCAGAATTCCGACCCGATCGCAGATCATCTCCACATCAGGCAGGATGTGTGTGCTAAAAAAAATCGTCTTACCTTCATCCTTGAGGTGGAGGATGATGTCACGGACGTCACGCCGTCCGATCGGATCCAGCCCCGACATCGGCTCGTCCAAGATGACGACTTGCGGGTCGTTGATCAGGGCCTGGGCCAGGCCGATCCGTTGCAGCATGCCTTTCGAGAACTTTCTCAGCGGGAGATGTCGGGCATCGGCTAGGCTGACCATCGCCAGCAGCTCGTCGATCTTCTTGACCAGCGACTGGCCACCCAGCCCGAAGAGCTGGCCATAGAACGTCAGAAACTCCTCGGCCGTCAAGTATTCGTAGAAATAAGGCGATTCAGGGAGAAAACCGACGTGTTGCTTGACGGCCACTTCCTCGATCGGCCGTTCCAAGATCCAGGCCCTCCCGGCTGTGGGAAAGAGGAGGCCCAGCAGTAGCTTGATCGTGGTGGTCTTGCCGGCCCCATTGTGTCCGAGGAAGCCGAAGATTTCTCCCGGCTCCACTTCCAGGTCCAAGCGATCCAACGCCATGACGCGCTGGCGCCCGAGCCCGAGACGAAACTCCTTGGTCAGTCCCTCAACGCGAAGCGGCTTCATCGCTGTCTCCTCTTTTCGTACACTTTCAACCGCTCCTTCATCTCACTGCTGCGTACGACTTGCGTCTGCTGATCGTAGAGGTAACGGCCGCCGAACGGCTCGCGGGGCAACGCACGTAGCAACCCGGGCCGCACCAGATCCTCCAAGCGTTCGGGCGCCCGTTTGTACAGAGCCCGGTACCGGCTGATGGCCTCTTCGAGCAGTTGGAGATCCCGCTCCACCACCACCTCCTTCAGTCGTCGTTCCAGGACCTGCCTGACGTTCTCATCCGAGGTCTGCTCGTACATCCGAGCCAGAAAGTCGATGGCGACTTGCGGCTCCCGGGCCGACGCATAGAGCCGGGTGGCAAATCCCGCGAGGTACTCGGGCGCCCCCGGCAGGCGAGAAGCCCTGGCGATATAGTCGGCCGCTTTGGCGTCATCGTGCAACTCGAAGTAGTAGTTGAACCCCAGCAAGAAGGGAAGCGCCCAATAGTCAGGATTGTGCTGGATCCCCTTCTCCAGGATCCGGTTGCTCTCCTCAGGTAGGACCACCAGCGTCACCAGCGCGATGCCTCCGGCCTCATAGACGCGCACAAACTTGGGGTCCAACGTGGTGATGACATCCAAGGCTCTATAGATCCAGTGGCCGGCCTCCTCCGTGACCTTGCGTTCTCCCATCGCCTGAATGGCCTGGATCCACAGGAGATCGGCCACCACCTGCTCATACCCCAAGACCGCACCCCGGAGATACTCCCCTTGAGGCAGGTACATGAACCGCTGTAGTTTGGGTGTGACCGCCCGCTGCTCGTCAATGCGGACCTGCAGCAAGTGGAGTCCCCCGACGAGGAGCAAGCCCGTTGCCACGAGAGCTGACATCGGTGCCGTCAGGCTCATGGTGCTACCATGGACAATGAACGCTTCAACCGTTCGGTGTCCACGTCCAGGAACTGGCGTTCCAAAGCGGTCAGAGTCCACCCCCGGTAGCGCTCTTTCACTTTGAGGATCTGCTCATACTCGCCGACAGCGACCTCCCTCTGCCCGATCTGCTGGGAGAGCTCGGCCAATTGAGCGCGGGCCGGCAGGAAGTTGGGTTCGTAACTGATCGCCCGCCTGAACAACGCGAGCGCTTCTTCCGCACGCCCTTGCGCCCAGCGAATCTTTCCCAACTCATGATAGTTGAACGGCGAGTACGGATCCAACCGCATCGCCTGTTCATAATAAGCAGCCGCTTGGCGCCAGAAGTCCTCTTGCTGCGGTCCTGGCCCGACTCGGTCGGCCAGCAGCACGTGGAGCGTCCCCAGGCGGTGCGCAAAGCGTCCATCCAACGGGTTCAGTTGCAAGCACATCGTGAGCTCATCGACCGCCCGGAGCAACCACCGGAGATCACTCGACTGTTGAAACAGCCGCACTTCCAACAGCGCCAGCGCGTCGCGATAGGCGGTCGTACCCGGGTCAATGAGCGTAGCGCGCTGAAGCCAGTCGAAGGCCCGGTCCTCTCGGCCGCGCGCCACCTCGTTCTCTCCCTTGTCAAACGCGTACCACGCAGCCGCCGGCTGGATGATGAGGAGCGCACACAGCACGGCACCTGCTCCGACCAAGGCCACCCGGACCGGATGATACGGAAATGGCACAGTCCAGATAGAAGGGCCCTGCGGTTGTCTCAAGCGTTTCACCACTAGGATCATCCCGGCGAAGAGTATAGCAAGCAAAACCAGTGCCGGCTCATGAAATACCGCATCGACACCACCATGGACAAGAATGCCCAAAATCCCCCCCGACAACCCGATGACCAGTCCTCGCTCCCAGGGCTCTAATGGGAGGCGTAGAGTCGCACGTATCTCCCAGCCCAAAAGCGAGACTACCGCTAGAAAGAGCACCAGCCCCAACACCCCCAGCTCAACGGCTAACTGTAGATACTCATTATGCGCCGATTCGGCCCGTTTGCCAAAGCGGGCGATTGCACTTTCGATGGGAAACCGGTAGTAGAACGACGTGTACTTGTAGAGACCCAGTCCGACTCCCCAGGGATGATCACTGATCCGCTCCAGGGAATTCTTCCAGATCGAAAGCCGGGTGTAGGCGTACGGATCCTGTGCCCCGACCGTGAGCATTCGCTGCTGCAATGGATTGTGAACGATCGCCCCTGCAATAAGACCCAGCACGATCACGGCCAGGAATGGCTTGCCGAAACGATAGCAGCCGACACACGCGACGGCCGCCACGAAGGCCAGCAGCGCGCCTCTCGATTGAGCCAGGATGAACGCGACCACGACCGCGCCGGCCGTCAGCCACAGCAACGGCGTCCATCGCAAAGAAGTTGGCGTTGAAAAACGTCCCGGTCGGCCTGGCCTGGCCGATCCACAGGAATTGGTAGAGGCCGAGCGCGGCCTCGAACACCCCCATGCCCAGCAGGATCGTAACGAGGCCACGCACCTCCCTGACGGACTGCACGAGATGCACGACCAAGAACAGACAGACGGCGTAACTGCAGAGGCTGATGAGCCATTGGAGGCTGGGGGCTACATAGGAGGAGCGGACAACGGAAACGACCGCCCATCCCATAAACACCACCATGGCGGCGAAGACGTGGGTCCGTTGGACGGCGATCCAGCCCGTTCTCATTGAGCGCAGGAGCCAGACTGTGAAGACACCGAGCAGGATGAGTCGAATGATCAGAACCGGCAGGTGCGTCGTCCCGCCCTCAATCAGGGGAACGAAGATCGTGAGGCCACCCAAGACGATGAGCGGCCAATAGGCTCGAAAGGACTCCTGGGCTGGCATGGGGTCTATCACGACATCCAGCAGCCCCTTAGGGTTTGCACAACACGGGGGCGAGGGGTTAGGAATGACCCCTCGCCCGCTCTTCTCAACCCGCTAGGATTATGGCCGCGAAACGTCGTTGCGCGAGTTGGTCAGGTTTCTGACGTCGTTGATGACCCACTCATCACACCCGCTATCGCTGTCAATATTCCCCTGGGCGCCGGCCGTAAAGCCGGACGAATTAACGACGGAACCAGCCGGTAAAACCCCGCCGACAAAGGTGCCCATAGTGCCGCACGTGAACGCCGATGCGGACGGCGTAATGGTGTTGGTCGCGCCCGTCCCGCCGTAATACAACGCGTACCTGGAAGTGCCAGCGGGCTTGTAGCCGAGCGCGTCGGAATTAGCCTGCCCCGGCAGCCAATACGTATTGTTCTCGGCAAAAAACGACGTGGCGGTGGTGAAGATACCGCCCAGGTTTACCTTCGCCTCCGATTGCCGAGCCTTGGCCTGATAGGTCATGAAGTTCGGGATGGCGATCGCCGCCAGGATCCCGATGATCGCCACCACGATCATCAACTCGATCAAGGTAAAACCCTGATCCCCTTTGATACGTTTACACATTGCCCCTTCCTCCTTTTCTCAGAGAGTTTAACTATTTTGCGACCGCGCCTGCGCACTGCTCGGTCGCGCTTGCATTGGCTTCTCTACGTATAAGGACAGCAAGACCGGTGCCATCCCGCCCATGAACCCAAATAGGCTCGAAATCAAGAAGATAGTAAAACCTTTCCGCTCCTGGCCAGAACGAGTTGGCAAAATTTGCTTCCATTGACGACTCAAATTTGTCGCTACTGACCATCCTCTAATCTGCGACATCATCCATTGTGTTGGAGATATTTCTGAGGTCATTGATGATCCAATCGTCGCAGGTCGAATCGGCATCAATATTCCCCCTAGCCCCAGCCGTAAACGACGAGGTGGTTGTGTCTACTGCAGCAGGGGGAGTATTCACATCGCATGGGCCCGTAGCCGTACTCCCCCCGGGAAGTGCGGTGGGGGTGCCACTCACGGAATACCAGTAGGAGTACCGGGCTGCCCCCGTAATCCCGTAGCCAAGCTGGCTGATGTTGGAAATCACGTACGATGCATTCTGAGCCGCGAGAATCGTAGTCGCGTGTGTCCAGATACCTCCAAGACCGATCTTGACCTCCGCCTGCTTGGACTTGGCCTGGTACCGCATGAAACTCGGGATCGCGACGGCCACCAGGAGGCCGATGATCGCCACCACGATCATCAACTCAATTAAGGTAACCCCTTCTGGTCCCTTTAGAGCCCGTCTGGCCATCGATTCTCCCTTTTGGGGGGTACGGATATCCGCCACGCATCACCACTGGTTTCATGGCCAGGCTGGCAAACTTACGGCGGTTACCGCTAGGGCGCGCAAAATCTTTGCCACTACGCCAAACGTCCCAAGCTACTGATAAAACCTGACGTTAGAGGCCACGCCACCATTTTACCACTAAGCAAAAAGACGATTCCTGGTACCGCCGCACCAAAATTTGTCACAAACAGGAAGGCTTACAGGGCTTTGTTGGAGAGACGCTGCTGCGATTTCCGGATTCGGTCCTCCGTGGCCGGATCCCCGAAACCCTTCGCCTTGAACCGTTCCGCAAGCTTGTGATTCGCCGGATCGAGTTCCAGCGAGCGGAGCCAGGCCTCGCGAGCTTCGCCCCGGAGGCTCTGGCTGAGATAGATCTCGCCCAGGTGCTCGAGAAAGATGGGGTCGTCGGGCACCACGGCGACGGCCCGTTTCATTTCTTCCAGGGCCTCCTGGAAGCGGCCCATCTTGTAATGGGCCCAGGCGAGACTGTCGAGATAGTACCCGTTCTGGGGCTTGACCGCGAGCGCCCGTTGGATCAACACCACCGCTTCTTCCAATCGCATGTCGCGATCGGCATACGTATAACCCAGGTAGTTGAGCGCATCGGCGTGCGTGGGATCCAGCCGGATGGCCTCCTCCATCTCATGGACCAGTCCGTCGAACCGGCCCATCTTGTCGTACGCAGTCCCCAGGTTGAAATGAAGATCGGCGCTTTCGGGAATGCGCCGCAGCCCCTCGCGAAAGACCGCCACTGCCTCCTCTTGGCGTGACGCCTGGAGCATGGTCAGGCCTAGCAATAGGTACGCCTCCGTCATCTTGGGGTTGAGGGCGATGACCTGCTGGAGATGCGGGAGAGCCTCGTCATTCCGTTTCAGGCGATACAGCAGATAACCAAGATGGAGATGCGCATCGGAGTACCGTTCGTCGGCCTGGATGATCGTCCGGTATTCGGCGATGG
>VBOK01000242.1 GCA_005877565.1 Nitrospirota bacterium | reverse complement strand
CGGTCTGGATCGTCTCCTTGTACTCGAACCCAGGCTCGCGCAGATGCACGTGCAGGTCCACGAATCCCGGCAGGACCCACTTGCCGGCGGCGTCAATCACGGTGGCGCCGGGTGGTACGGCCAGTCCCTTCGCGACCTGCGTGATCTTTCCGTCCTGGATCAGGACGTCGGCCTGGCCGTTGATCCGGCCTGGGTCAATGACGCGGCCGTTGCGGATGACGATGGTCATTTCACGCCTGATAAGAGGTAGAGGACCGCCATGCGGACCGCGACGCCGTTGGTCACCTGGTCGAGGATCACAGACGACACGCTGTCCGCCACTTCCGGGGCGATCTCCACGCCCCGGTTGATCGGCCCAGGGTGCATCACGAGGACGTCCGGGCTCGCCAGCTTCATCCGCTCCGGCGTGAGGCAGTAGAGCCGCGAGTACTCGCGGATGCTGGGGAAGAGGGCGATGCCCTGGCGCTCGAGCTGCAGCCGCAGCATCATGATGACATCCACACTGCGCAGCGCTTCGTCCAGGCTGTGGAACACCGTCACGCCTAGCCGCTCGATCTCTTGGGGCATCATCGTCGGCGGGCCGGCGACCCGCACCTCCGCGCCCAGCTTCACGAGGGCATAGATGTTGGAACGGGCCACGCGGCTGTGGGCGATGTCCCCGACGATCGCCAGACGCAGGCCCTTGAACGCGCGCTTCTTCTCGCGCAGCGTGTAGAGGTCCAGGAGGGCCTGCGTCGGGTGTTCGTGTCCACCGTCCCCGGCGTTGATGACCGAGGCCCGCAGCAGCCGGGCCAGAATGTTCGGCGCGCCGGCCTCCGGGTGGCGCAGGACGATGAAGTCGGCCTGCATGGCCTCGATGTTGCGGGCCGTGTCGAGCAGGGTCTCGCCCTTCACCACACTGCTGGTGGACGCCGCGAAATTGATCACGTCGGCGCTCAGCCGCTTGGCCGCCAGCTCGAAGGAGGTCCGCGTGCGGGTGCTGGGCTCGAAGAACAGGTTCACGACGGTTTTGCCGCGGAGGGTCGGGACCTTCTTGATCTCGCGCCCTGTGACCTCCTTGAAGGACTCGGCAGTCTCCAGGACGAGGTTGATCTCCTCCACCGTCAAGTCTTGGATGCCGAGCAGGTCTTTGCGCTTGAGGCTCATGGTTTCACGGCAGGAGCACCACGCGGTCCGGGGTCCCCGCCTCCTCCAGATAAACTTCAACTGATTCTTCAAGTGCGGTCGGTAAGTTCTTGCCCACATAGGTGGCTTTGATCGGGAGCTGCCGGTGCCCGCGATCCACCAGCACCGCCAGTTGGATCTCGCCCGGGCGTCCCAGGTCAATCAGCCCGTCCATGGCGGCCCGGATCGTCCGGCCGGTGAAGAGGACGTCGTCCACCAGGATCACCTTGAGGTCTGTGATGTCGAAAGGGATGTCGGTCTTACGCAGCACAGGGTGCTCTTTCCGCGCGTTGAGATCGTCACGATAGAGGGTGATGTCCAGCTCCCCGACGGGGACCGCCGTCCCTTCGATCTCCTGGAGCTTTTTGGCGAGCCGTTTGGCGAGGTACACGCCGCCGGTCCGAATGCCCACCAGGGCCACGTTGGCGATCCCGTGGTTCTTCTCGATGATCTCGTGCGCCACGCGGGTCAGGGCCCGGTTGATCTCCTGGGCGTCCATGACCGTGCGGGAGGCCTGCTTCACTTCCATACTGTCACCCTGAATAAAGTGAAGGGCCGCGTGGGCATAAAAAAACCTTCCGAGAAACCTCCACCGGAAGGCAACGGCAGCCAACTGTGCAGGAGCGCAACGAACTGCGCCATGTCAGACTCCTTCCCAGCCTCGCAGGACTGGTCTTAAAGGCAGGCTCATCTTACTCGTGCGGAACTCTGGTGTCAAGCGAGGTGTGCTATAGTCCCACAATGTCGTTGCCGCGCCATACGGACCGCCCCCTCCCTGCCTACCGATTCATTCCCGGCCAATCGCCGCACCCCCGGCGGGACCCGCACGGGCATTCTTATGGACAGCCGGAACCGACGCCGCCTCCGTTCATGCCGGAGGAATGGTGGGACAGCGAGTGGTATCTCTACGGCATCGATCTCTACAACCATGGCTACTGGTGGGAGTGCCACGAAGTGTTCGAGGGCTTGTGGCACGCCGTGGGGCCCGATTCGCCACAGGGCCAGTTCCTGCAGGCCCTGATCCAGGTGGCTGCGGCGAATTTGAAGCGCCTGGTCAATGCCTCGGAGCCTGCCCGTACGCTGTCGCAGGCAGCCCTGGAACGCCTGCAGAAGTTTTCCGGTATCTATATGGGTGTGGATGTGGCGGCGCTCACCGAAGACGTGCGGGCTTCCTTTGACGGATCGCGAGAGAAGCCGGCCTTCATCCAGCTCGTGTGGCCCGAGACCTCAGCCGATCTGTAGCGTCACCAATCCGCTCCCAGACGGTCCACGATGATCTGGTGCACGACCGCATAGGGCCCCAGCGTGGCGAGATACACGGCAGTCTCCGCGATATCGAAAGGACTGATCTGCTCGCTGCGAAGGATCTCTTCGGGTGACGCGTCCACCAGTTCGTCGGCGACGCCGCCCGGGCAGATGGCGCTGACCTTGATCTTGTAAGCCCGGCCTTCATCGGCAAGAGATTTCGTCAGGGCCATGATGGCGTGCTTCGACGCGCTGTAGGTGCCGGTCCCTGCCCATGCCTGGACGCCGGCCACGCTGGACATGTTGATGATGGTGCCGCCGCCGTTCTGCTTCATCTGGCGAAAGCCTGCGCGACAGCAGAAGAAAGGCCTCGTCGGTGACGTCTGTTTGAATCGCCGTCGCGTCTCCTCCGCCCTGCCGGATCTGAGTCACAGTTCGTTCGCACAAATCTTTCCGTCGAGCCGCGACGACCACGGACGCGCCTTCCTTAGCGAACGTCAACGCGATCGCCTTGCCGATTCCGCTGCTGCTTCCCGTCACGATCGCAATCTTGCCCGCCAAGCGCTTCATGGCGCGCTCTAGGCCTCCACCTTGACGCCTTTCCAGAAGGCGACATAGCCAGTGATATTCTTGGCGGCGTCCTTGGGCGCGGGGTAATACCAGGCGGCGTCCTTGTTGGCCACTCCGTTCACCGCTACGTCATAGTAGCTGGCCTCGCCTTTCCACGGGCAGGTCGTGTGCGTGGCGCTCGGCTTGAAATGCTCACGTTTGATGGAATCCGGCGGGAAGTAGTGATTGCCTTCGACGATGATGGAGGCCTTGCTTTCGGCGAGCACGGCCCCGTTCCAGATTGCTTTTGCCATGGCATCCTCCTTATGCTCTCTCGATGAGCGGCTTGCACGGGTGGAACTGGGATTCATTGTAAGCTAGATTGCGGGGCGATGCATCATGAAGCTCTCAGACCTCACGCTGGAGGAGCTCAGGGAACTGGTCAAGGGGATTGTGGACGACCGCTTACGCGAACTCCTCGGCGATCCCGACCTGGGTCTGGAGATGGGCGAGGCGATCCGGGCGCGGCTCAAACAGTCCCTGGCGTCCTCCGCGCGCATCACGGGAGAGGAAGTCGCCGAGAAGCTCGGTCTGCGGTGGTAGCATGGCATGGTATCGCGTCGCCTATCGGCCGACCGTGCTGGATGATCTGGCCAAGATCGAGAAAGCCATGGCCCAGCGTCTGCTGGAGAAGACCAAATGGCTGTCCTCGAACGCGGAGAATCTTCGCCACGAGCCGATCTCGCCGGACCTGCCCGGGTTGTCCAAATACGCCGTGGGCGAGTGGCGGATCTTCTACTCGATCGATCAGAATGAGCATCTCGTGGATATACACATGATAACTCACGGGAAGGATTTAACAACATGATCGCTCAGAAATATCCGCGAAGCCCGAAGGTCTTGCTGGGCGGGATGGCGCACTTGGCGCGCTTCATCGACAAGATTCGCATGCGCCACGCCGGCCTGATCCAGGACTATAACTACATCACGGTCGGGTTCGACAAGTACCTGCTCGACTTTCTCCAGATCACAGGGGAAGACTTCGAAACGCGCGTGCTGCAAGGCGGGACCGATCAGGAGATTCTTGCCTGGGTCAAGGCGCACGCCCGTCCTTTCATGGACGAAGATGTTCGCCAGTGGAA
>VBOK01000241.1 GCA_005877565.1 Nitrospirota bacterium | reverse complement strand
TGCCGTACAACATCGGCATGCCGGAGGCGCTCGCTACGGAGACGCAGTCTTTCAACGGCGCGACGGTGCCGCTTCTGGTAGCCGCCAAGGCGCTCGACATCTACGTGATGGTCAGCGCGCCCATCCTGCAGGGACGGCTTGCGCGCGTGCTGCCGGCGGACCTGCATCAAGCGCTGGGGGAGGGCACCGCCGCCCAGCAAGCCTTGCAGTTCGTCCGCTCGACGCCGGGCATTGGCACGGCGCTGGTCGGGATGAAGCAGGCGGACCATGTCCGGGACAACATGGCGCTCGCGCGGCTTGCGCCGTTGTCTTCTGATCAGATTGCAAAGCTCTTTGCGTGATGCGGACGCTGATCTATGACGGCCAGTGCCGGCTCTGCGTGACGGCCAAGGGGGGATTGGAGCGGCTAGGGCCGGGCCTGCAACACTCGGATATCCGGTTCGTCCCGTACCAGAGTGAAGAGGCTGCATGTCGGCTCGGCGCCGAGTACAAGCCGGGCCGCCCCGATGTGGCCTTTCTCGTGGAGCCGGACGGCACGATCAGCCGCGGGCTGGACGCCTTCCTCCCGCTGGTGCCGGGGCTTCCCGGCGGGCGCGCCCTGCATGCCATCCTGCGCGTTCCGCTGATCCGGCCGCTCGCCTATCTGGCCTACCGCCTCGTCGCCCGCTACCGCTACAAATTGTTCGGGTCGGTGAGCTGAGCGGGTCCTGTCGCCTGCTGCTTCGGGGTCCTGTCGTCGAGCAGCCCCGCTAAGCGGCGCCTTTCGGCGTTGCAGCCGCGCGGACTCGCCTGTAGACGCTCTAGATCATCGGGGCGCCCCGCTCGCCGCCACCCCTCGCCTCCGGCGCCATCGAAAAGGTCTGCGGGGGCAGGACCCGCTCTTAATCCCCGTCCTTAGTGCGATACTTCTCGTCGAGTTTGTAGTAATCGTCGAGGCCGATGATGTCGTGGAACTGCGTGAAGGGAAGCAGGCGTTCCAGCGCGTCGCGGGTGGTGCCTTTGGTCTTGATCAGGTTGAACATCTCCTGCATGGCCTTGGCCGAGGCGTAGAGCGCGGTCAGCGGGCAGACGATGAGCTGGAGGCCGATCTTCTCCAGTTCATCCTTGGTGAGCAGCGGCGTGACACCGCCCTCCAGCATGTTGGCGACGAGCGGCGGCGGCAGCTCCTTGGCGATCGTCCTCAGCTCCTCCCCGCTCCGGGGCGCCTCGATGAAGAGCGCGTCGGCGCCGGCCTCCTTGTACTTCAGGCACCGCTTGATCGCATCCTCCAGGCCGTTGACCTGCCGGGCGTCCGTGCGCGCCACGATGAAGAAGTCGCGGCCCCGGCGCGCGTCCACCGCGGCCCGGATCTTCTGCACGTGCTCCTCGACCGGGATGACCCGCTTGCCCTTCATGTGGCCGCAGCGCTTGGGCCAGACCTGATCCTCCAGGAACATGCCGGCCGCGCCGGCGTCGATCAACTCGTTCACCGTGCGGATCACGTTCAGCGCGTTGCCGTAGCCGGTGTCGGCGTCGATAATGATCGGGATCTTGACCGAGCCGCAGACGCGTTTCGCAGTCGCTACCATCTCGGTCTGCGTCAGGTAGCCAAAGTCCGGCAGGCCAAGCTGCGTGGCCGCCACGCTGTAGCCGGAGATGAACGTCAGGGGAAAACCGGCGCGCTCCACGAGCTTCGCGCCCAGCGCGTCGTACACGCCCGGGAAGATGAGGGTCCGTTCCTTCTCCAAGAGGGCGTGGATGCGGGTTTTAGGCGGCATGGCGCGGTCATTGTAGAGACAAGGAGGCTGCGGGTCAATCGGTTTGCGTCGATGAGGATTGCGCTCGAGCGTGGGAACGATTATGCTTCTACCCCTCACGCCCGGCATGGAGGTTATAGAAAATGAAGACCGCGAAGATGTTGATGCTGGCTTTGGTTGCGACGACACTGGTTGTGGGCGGGTGCGCCCGGCATCACGGGTACGGGACGGGAAGCAGCTATCGAGAGGCTGCGCTCGAGCGCGGCCTCGCCGAGACGGACGAACTGGTGGACCGGACGGTCAAGGATCCGGAGAAGGCCAAGCAGGCCAA
>VBOK01000240.1 GCA_005877565.1 Nitrospirota bacterium | reverse complement strand
CTGAACCCAGCACAACGCGACGAGCGACCCGCATCCGGCAACGATCACGCCAGTCCTCCGTGGAATGAAGATCGTTGCTTCTTCGCCGGACGACGCGTCGTAGATCTTCCGCACCAGCACCGCAAAGGCGACAAATGGCACGGCAGACCAGAGCGCCTGCGAGAGAAACAGGAACAGGTAGAGTCCCGGGGTGTCGGTATAGACGGCCAAGAAGCCCTGCAGCCGACCGGTCTCGAGGTAGCTATCCACGGCCACCACGAGCACCCACGGCCAGATGAAGCCCGTCGCAATGATCGCCCAGAAGACCGTCCGAGAGAAACGAGGCGTCAGGGCTGCGACCCGATCTGGTGGCTCATCCAAGCCTGGAACCACTGGTAGTCGCTCTGGTAGGCGAACTCGGTGGGTAAGACGGCGGCGTCCTTGGTCGCCAGCAAGGCGTAGGACCGCGGCCATTGCTTCGTCCACCAGGACTTGAGCTCGTCGGGCTGGTACGGATCGCCGTCCGCGTTGCGAACGCCCGCCGCCGTGATCACGTCGCGCACGATCGGCCAGGCCCGATCCTTTCCCAGCCCCACCGAGCGCAAGTGCTCCTTGAGCAGAAAGACCACCCACACCTCGGTGCTGTGCTTTTTGTTGTGGCGGAAGTGGACGACCTGGCGGAACGGCGTGGAGTTCAGGCTCTTGATCACGGACGTGTAGTCCGGCCCGCCGAGCCGCCCGGCAGCCCCGGCGATGCCCTCGAGCAGCGCCGAGAGGTCCAACTCCGGCGTCGAGGGACTGTCCTCCTGTGCCTGAGGGCTATGCGGCTGCGGGTTCGGGCCGGGATGGGGCTCCGTCAGCATCTGGAGGAATGGCCGCAGCTCACGCAGGCGCTTCACGGCCTGCTTGAGAAGCCGTTCGGATTCGATCCAGTAGTCGGGGTCGCTTTTCACCGTCCGCTCCTTGCCGGCGGGGGGCAGGATGGGCGGCACCCAATAGCGGATCAAGACGAAGAGGACGTAATCGAGGTCGCCCTTGGCGCCGTGCACCTTCATGAGGGCTTCCATACCACCGGACTCGGGCGCCAGAAAGCTGTCGCTCTGGGCATCTACGCCCAGCCGTTTGGCCGTGTGCTGCCACCAGGAGGTGAACTGGGTCCATTGCGTCGGCGTGAGCATCGCGACCCCTTGCCTGCCGCCCGGACGGCGGCGGGCAGCCCGCATCGGGTGCTTAAGGCATCGTACTCTACCATGTGCTCGATTTCAATTCATCCGGAACGGCAGCGTCGAAATTTTCTCCTCTCTCCGATACAACTTTTTGCCGTCTCCGGCCGTAAATGCTATGATGCGCCCGTAAGACCCCCTTGAGGAATGATTCACGGCGCATGGACGCGTTGAGCCCGAAAAACCCATCCACCGTCGATCACACGCTCCTGGCACGGGTCGCCAAGGGGGATCAGGCGGCGTTCGAGCGACTCTACGAGCAGACCAGTTCGCTGCTCTACAGCCTCGTGTTGCGGATCGTGGGGAAGCCGGCCGACGCGGCGGACCTCTTGCAGGAGGTGTACCTGGAAGCCTGGCGCAAGGCCTCGAACTACGACACCGCTCGAGGCACTCCGATGGCCTGGCTGGTGACGCTGGCGAGAAGCCGCGCCATCGATTGGGTCCGCGCGCTGACCGCCCGCGGTAAGGACGTGACCGCCTCCCTCGACGACACGCCCGCCTCAGACCTCATCGCCCAGAACGCGGACGCCCTGGACATCCGCGCGGCCAACGAGCGCCAGGTCCTGGTCCGGGCTTCCCTCAAGTCCCTGCCGCCGGTGCAGCAGCAGGTGATCGAGCTCGCCTTCTACGAGGGATTGACGCATGCGGAGATCTCCGAACGCTTGCATGTGCCTTTGGGAACGATCAAGACGAGAATCCGTCTGGCGATGGAAAAACTCCGGGACGGCCTCCAGCCTCTCTGGGAGGAGGAGTTGGGGATTCCCAACTAGGCGATCAGGTGAACCACGAGCAACTGGAAGAGAACCTGAGCCTGTACGCCTTGGGCGCCCTTGACCCGGACTCGGTCCGTGAGATGGAACAGCACCTGGCAGCCGGATGTTCGGCGTGCAGCATCCTGCTCCAGCAATACAAGGCCGCTGTGACCATGCTCCCCTACGCACTGCCGCTCCAGACGCCCCCGCCCACACTCAAGTCCAGGATCATGACAGCACTCTCAGGACCCGCCGCCTCCACCACCAGCACGAGAACGGATATACCCGCGTCCCCGGTGCCTATCCCAACCGCGCCGCCAGACCTGGTATCGCCGCGCTCCTTTTCCAGGATCCCGCAGGACCTGCCCGAGAGGCCGGCGCCGCAGCCCCTACCGAGCCGCAGTGAGTCTCTCACGCGGCAGGAGCAGTTGCGGGCGGCATCCCCTGCCTTGGCCAATGTGCTTGAACCCCTGCTGAAACGCCTGCTGCGCCGCAATGAGTTTCTCACGTGGCGGGAGCAGTTGAAGGCGGCGTCTCCAGCCCTAGCCACCGCGCTTGGAGCCCTGCTGCTTGGTGTGGGGGGCTACGCCGTTCACCAGTACAACACGTTTGAAGCGGAACGAACGGCGACAGCCCGGGACAGAGCAGAGGCAGCCAAATCGAAGCTGGAGATCGCCGATCTCAAAAGTCAGTTGGAGGACAAGCAGGCCGCGCTCACCAAAACGACGGACGAGCTGAAACGCACCGTCGAAGCTCTGGGGACCACGCGCGAGCAACTCGCCCGGCACCAGGAACAGATCACAACGCTCCAGGCACAACTCAAAACGGGGCGCGGCCCCAAAGGCCGCAAGGGCGCCGAGGTTCTGCTGGCCGGAGGGGAGGATCTCCTGCGCATCCTGTCCTCTCCCACTGCGAAGATGGCG
>VBOK01000073.1 GCA_005877565.1 Nitrospirota bacterium | reverse complement strand
GTCCCCGAGAGGGGTCGCCGTCGCGTGCGTGCTGACGATGTCGATCTCCTGGGGGGCGATGCCCGCCCGCTTCAGCGCCGCCTGCATGCACTCCACGTGACGCTGGGCGTTGGGGAGCACGAAGTCCGACGCGTCCGAGTTCATATGGTAGCCCACGATCTCGCCGTAGATCCGGGCACCACGGGCTTCGGCGTGCTCCAGGCGTTCGAGCACGAAGACGCAGCCGCCTTCGGAGCACACGATGCCGTTCCGGTCACGGTCGAAGGGCCGCGAGGCCTTGGTCGGGTCGGGGTGGCTCGCAAGTGCGTTCTGGCTTGCGAAGCTGGCGAAGATGCCGAACGTATGGATGCTCTCTGAGACCCCGCCGGCCAGGGCCACGTCCACCTCGTCAAGCAGCAGCATCTGGACCCCTTGGATCACGCCGGCGTTCCCGGCGGCGCAAGCGGCGCCGATCGTATAGTGGGGGCCGGTGATCCCCATGTTCAGCGTGACCTCGCCCGCCGGAGAGTTGGCAACCGTGCGGGGATTGTGATGGTGGGACCAGTACTTGGTGTCGTAGTTGAACTGGCTGATGTTGTAGATCTCGTTCTCGGTCTCCACGTTGCCGTGCTCGGTGATGCCCAGATAGACTCCGACGCGGTTCTTGTCGAGGGCCGGGACATCGAGCTTCGCGTCCCCCACCGCTTCCTGGCAACAATAGATCGAGATGGAGCCGGCTCTGGTGCCTCGACGGACTTCCTTCTTCATCTGGTACTTGAGGGGATCGTAGGTGCAGACGCCCGCGAGCACTCTGCCCATGTAGCGGGTCTCGAACCAGACGACGCCGGAGATGCCCTTGAGGAGATTCGCCCTGTACTCGGCGAGGGTGTTGCCGTTGGGCGACGTGAGTCCGATGCCGGTGATAACGATGCGGCGGTGGTTGTTCATGTCGCGCGAGTCCTGCAGCCTGCAAAGCTCTTCAAGGTGATCTCCAACCCTTCGTCGGTGCTGATCCGCGGCTCGTACCCGAGGGCCCGCCGCGCCTTGGAAATATCGAAGTAATGCGAGGTGGCCAACTGGTCGGCCAGGAACCGGGTCATCCGCGGTTCTCCCCGTAGCGGCAACACAGTATAGGCTATTTCCAGGACGGCTCCAACAGTCCTCGCCGTTCGGTAGGACATTTTCCGTCGGATCCTCGGGAGGCCCAGCCGTTCAAGGATCGTGTTGATCCAAGCCCAGAGCACCACGGGCGCCCCCTGGGAGATGAAGTACGCCTGGCCGTCAATTGGGGCCTGGCCCAGCCGGTCGGCGGCCAGGAGGTGCGCGTCGGCCGCGTTCTCCACATAGACAACGTCCACCTTGTTGGCGCCGTTCCCCACCTGGATCAACTGGCCGTGCTGCCCCCGCTCGATGATTCGCGGAAGCAGATGCGGGTCCCCCGGCCCGAAGATCAAATGGGGTCGTAGGGAGACCGTCAGAAGACCGTCCGTGCCGTTCGCCTTGAGAACGAGCTGCTCGGCCTGGGCCTTGGTGGCCGGGTAGGGGCACTCGAACTTTTCCCCGTAGGGCACGCGCTCATCCACGTGTTCCAGGTTGCCGCGGGCCGACACGACGCTCGGTGTGCTGGTGTAGATCAGTTTCCGCACACCGGCTTTCCGGCAGCCGTGCAGCACGTTCTCTGTGCCGATGACGTTAGGGCCGTAGTAGGAGGCCCACGAGCCCCAGTAGCCCGCCCGCGCTGCGACGTGGAAGACGGCGTCCATCCCGAGGCACGCGGACTGGACGGCCGCTGCTTCCTGGAGGTCAGCGCGGACCGTCTCGACGCCCAACGCTGCCAGATCAGGATAAGGCCGGCGACCCAAGACCCGCACGGTGTCCCCGCGCGCCAGCAGCTTCCTCATGATGGACCGGCCGAGAAAGCCCCCGCCACCGGTGACCAGCGCCTTCATCGCACCTGCTCCGCGGCCCACAGGGCCAGCGTGTCCCTGGCGATCTTCACGTTGTGGCGCACGTCCACCGGAAAGGCCCGGTGGAACAGGACTGTGCTGATCCCGGCGGTAACCGGATGCGCCGCGCCCAACTGCAGTAGCTCATCCCTGAATCGGGTGACCTCGTCAGCCGTCGCAGGGAATTGGCCCGGATGCGGCTCGATGACGATCGCCGGGCGTTGGTGCCCTGTAAGGCCAATCCCCACGAGGGCCGAGCGAAATACGTCCGGGTGCTGGTTAAAGATCGCCTCGCAGGGGTCGGTGAAGAACGTGCCGGAGGCGGTCTGCACCCGGTCGCCCTTGCGCCCGCAGTACCAGAGCCGGCCTTGCTCGTCCAAGTAGCCAACATCGCCCATGCGGTGCCACCAGGCGTCGCCGTCCTTGATTTTGGCGAGCGTGGTATCCCGTTCGCGCCGAAAATATGCGCGGGTGACGACGGGGCCTTTGACGACCAGCTCGCCGATCTGGCCGCGTTGGAGGACCAGCCGGTCGTCCCAAGCTGGGATCGCCTCGTCGGTGATGCGGATGACCTGCAGGCTGATCCCCGGAAGCACCCTGCCGACACAGGTGCCCTTACCAGCGCGGGTGAGTACGGCGGTTTCGCGCAGGACTTCGCGTGCGGTGATGGAGGAGACCGGCAATGCTTCCGTCGCGCCGTAGGGCGTATGGACATCGGCGGAGTCGGACAGGATGTGGCTGACCCTCTCCAGCACTGGGGGCGACACGGACGCTCCGGCCATGAGCACGCGCCGGAGAGAGGGCAGCGTGAGATTCCGCTCCACGCAGTACCGGCCCACGCGGTCCCAGATGGCTGGCGAGCCGAACGACTGCGAGACGCTGTACTGTTGGGTAGTGGCGACGAACGTGGCCGGATCCACCTGAGAGGGCCGGGTCGGGTCCAGGTCAGGAATGACGACGGTCACGCCCATGGCTGTGCTGAAGAGGGCGAAGAGCGGAAAGGCAGCCAGGTCCACCTCGCCTTCTTGAATGCCGTAGAAGTCGCGCAGTTCGCGTACCTGCGCGGCGAACATCCCGTGCTCGTACACGACGCCCTTAGGCGCGCCTGTGCTGCCGGAGGTGAACAGGATTGCGGCGGTGTCATTTGCCCTTGTTGGTGCACAAGGAAACTCGCGCCATATGGCTTCACGGATCCGGGCCAGCGTGGGTCCGCCCCAGAACCATCGCCGCCCGACCGTGACCGCCATCTTCACGCTGCGAAACGCGCGTGGGAAGAAGACGCGGGCTGCGTGCGCGACGGGGACCGCGATGAAGGCTTCGGGTTCGGCCTCCTCGATGCAGCCCAGGAGGTTCGCCTTGCCCATGCCGGGATCGATCAGCACCGGCACCGCGCCCAGCTTGAAGAGGGCGAAGGTCAGGCTGAAGAAGTCCCCGCCCGGCTTCACCATCAACAACGTACGGGTGCCGTGTCCGACGCCCAGGCGGCTCAGCCCCCAGGCGTAGCGATCGCATTCCTCGTTGAGTTGCCGGAACGTCAGGTGAGCACCGACTTGGGGGTGGATGACCGCCGGCTGGTCTGGGCGCCGATCCGCCATGAGCGGGAGGTGGGCGGCGATGTTGAGGAGCGCGGGCTCCGTGGCTGCGGTAGGGTGTGAGGCCATGAGTGTCATGCAGTTCTCGCGGGAGGGGGCCCATCACCCGTTGCATTCGACGGAGCAACGGGTACCCGCGCCCCTCCCGGACCCACCAGATGCTTGGCAAGGAACTCGCGCACCCAGGGGATGATGCGTTCGTGCGCGTCCTCCACCACGTAGTGGCCGGCGTCCGGCACCAGACGCACCTCTGCCTTCGGGAACCGCGTCTGCCACTCTTTCAGGAAGTCGGTGGTGAAGCACCAGTCCAGTGCGCCCCAGATGATCAGCATCGGATGGTCCTTGAAGAGCGTCAGGCCTCTGCCGATCTCCTCCACCAACCGGTAGGTCGGATGCGATGGGTGCATGGGGATGTCCTGCACGAAGCGCAGGATCGCAACCCGATTCGCATAGCTGTCGTAGGGGGCGAGATAGACGGCCTTCACGGCCGGGGTCATGCGCTCGCGTTTGGCACAGGCCATCGTCGGGGCCAATCCGGCGAAGGCGTTCAGCCCGCGGACCGCCAGCGCGCCGAAGCCGGGCAGCTTGCAGACGTTGATCCGGAACGGAATCCGGGCCGCGAGAAACGCCGCGGTGTTGAAGACGACGAACCGCTTGACCCGTTCCGGATGGCGCAGGGCGTAGCCCATGCCGATGGGCCCGCCCCAATCATGCAGGAACAGCGTGAGGCGCTCCAGCTTGAGCGTGTCCAGCAGGGCTTCCAGATTATTGATATGTTGCGCGAGGGTGTACGAGTACGCTTGGGGTTTGTCGGACAGCCCACAGCCCATGTGGTCGGGTGCGACGACCCGGTGCGTGTGGCTGAACGCGGCGATCAGGGCGCGATAGTGGAAGGACCAGGTCGGGTTGCCGTGGAGCATGACGAGCGGATCGCCGGACCCTTCATCGACATAGTGGTATTTCCAGCCTGAGAGCATCAGGTAATGCGAGCGAAACGGGTAGAGATCCCGGAAGGCCACCACACGCCTTACCAGACAACGCCGAGCATCATGCAGTTCAGGCCGCTGCCGATGCCCAGCAAGGCCAGCTTCTCCGCGCGCGTGACATTCCCCGCCTCGATGCTGAGCGCCATCGTGATCGGCAAGGACGCGGAGCCCATATTGCCCAGGAACTCGACCGTCGGGTAGTCGATTGCGGGGTCGAGCTGCAAGGTCTCAAAGAGCAGACGGCGGTGCGCGACGCCCACCTGGTGGCAGAAGGTCTTGGTCACGTCGGCGTCGGTCCAGCACAACTCCTGCTTGAAATCCGCCCAGGTCTGACCGGCCAGCGCGCATCCTCGGTGCAGGAGCTCTTCCGACTGGGTGGACATTTCCGGTTGGCTGCTGGAAGCCAGGCCCGTATCCGCGCTGCCGCGGCACAGATAGTTCTGCTCCGAGTCGGTCCGTACGATGCCGCCGGCGAGCTGATGGCCGCTCTTGGACCGGGAGGCGTGCGTCATGACGATGGCAGCCGCGCCGGAGCCGATGGTCAGGGATGCGAAGGCGTCCTTGAATTTCTTGCGGGTCATAGTGGGGTCTGCGAGCAACTGCCGGATGGTCGTCTCGACCAGCGGCCTGCCGTTCTCTCCGGCGACGAGGAGCCCGCGCGTGATCTGCCCCAGCTCGATCATGTTGGCCAGCACCACCATGCCGTTGAGCATGCCGAGACAGGCGTTCGAGATGTCGAAGAGCGTAGCCTTGGGCGAGATCTTCAGGCGCTCGTGGACGACCGAGGCGGTCGCAGGCTCGAGGAAGTCCCGCGAGACGGAGCAGTTGAGGATGCATTCGATCTCATGGCCGAGGACCCCGGCCTGGTCGAGCGCCTTGCGCCCCGCCAGTGCGGCGGCGTCGCTGGGGTTCACGCCATCATCCCAGAACCGCCGCTCCCGGATGCCACTCATCATCTCCAGCCGCCCGTAGGGAAGCTGCAGGCGATCATAGAGCGGCGAGAGGCGCGCCTCGATCTCGGCCGAGGTGACCACGTGCTTGGGCAGCTCGTACCCGATGGATTCGATGCAGACGTTGGAATAGCGCATAGATGGTTGGTCCGTGGGTATGGTAGAGAAGCCTGAGGAGAGGGTCAAGGATGTTCAGGAAGAGACGTCGGATCTACAGGGAGGGGTAGGCCTAGACGGCGACTGCGACTCGTTGCCCGGTGCGAAGGTACTTGTCCACGCCGGCGGCCATCTTGCGACCCTCGGCGATGGCCCACACGATCAGCGAGGCGCCGCGCTTGACGTCGCCGCCGGCGAACACGCCTTCCACGCTGGTCATGTAGTTCTCGTCCACCGCCACATTGCCGCGCGCGTCATACTTCACGCCCAGGCTGTCGAGCAGCCCGTTCTTCACCGGGCCGGCGAAGCCCATCGCGAGCAGGACGAGGTCCACCGCCATCTCAAACTCGGTGCCGGGCATGGGGATGAACCGACTGTTCTCGAACGTGACCCGGTGCGCGTGCAACTTCGTGACGTGGCCGTTATGACCGCTGAACCGGGTTGTTGAGACGCTCCACTGGCGGTCGCAGCCTTCCTCATGCGCGTGCGAGGTACGCAGTTGCATCGGCCAGAGCGGCCAGGGGGTGGACCCGGCGCGAATGGGCGGAGGCTCGGGGAGCAGCTCGAACTGATGCACTTCGCTGCAGCCCTGCCGGTGGGTCGTGCCCAGGCAGTCGGAGCCGGTGTCGCCGCCGCCGATGATGACGACGCGCTTGCCCTTGGCCGTGATCGGCTCCTCGGTGATGACATCACTCGCGTTGCGCTTGTTCTGCTGGACGAGGTAGTCCATGGCCAGGTGGACGCCCTGCAGGTCGCGTCCCGGCACCGGGAGCTCGCGCGCCTGCTCGGCACCGAGCGCCAGGCAGACCGCGTCGAACTGCCGGCGTAGCTCATCCGCGCTGATGTCCACACCGACGCGGATGTTGGCCTGAAACTCCACCCCTTCAGCCTTCATCTGCTCCAGCCGCCGGTCGATCACCCACTTCTCCATCTTGAAGTCGGGAATGCCGTAGCGGAGCAACCCGCCGATGCGATCCGCCTTTTCAAAGACGGTCACGCTATGCCCGGCACGCGCGAGCTGCTGGGAAGCGGCGAGGCCGGCCGGCCCGGAGCCGATGACGGCCACCGTCTTGCCGGTGCGGGAGACCGGCAGGACAGGCGACACCCAGCCCTCGTCGAAGCCTTTGTCGATGATGTTCCATTCGATGACCCGGATGGACACCGGGTCGCTGTTGATGCCGAGCACGCAGGCCGACTCGCAGGGGGCTGGGCACAGGCGTCCTGTGAACTCCGGGAAGTTGTTCGTCGCGTGCAGGGCCTTGAGGGCATCCTTCCAGCGGCCCCTGTGGACGAGATCATTCCATTCCGGGATCAGGTTGACGACGGGGCACCCGTTGTTGCTCTGGCAGAAGGGGACGCCGCAGTCCATGCAGCGCGCGCCCTGGGCCTTGAGCTTGTCCTCAGGTATCGGGTCGTAAAACTCCTTCCAGTCCTGGATGCGCAGCTCGACCGGCCGGCGCTTGGGGCCCTCGCGGGGATATTTCAGGAAGCCTTTCGGATCAGCCATGGGCCACCAATTCCTTGCCCTTCTGCGCCTGCTCCTTAGCGGCCGCCGCCTTCCGCTCCGCCAGCACTCGTTTGTAATCGACAGGCATGATCTTGACGAACTTCGGCAGCATCGTCTCCCAGGCGTCGAGCACCAACTTCGCTTTGCGGCTGCCGGTGTACTTGTGGTGGGCCTCGATCATCACGCGCAAGGTGTGCTTGTCCTCGTCGGTCACGACTTTTTCCAGCTCGACCATGCCCATGTTGCAGCGTGACTCGAACTTCCGGTCCTCGTTCAGGACGAAGGCGATCCCGCCAGACATCCCGGCCGCGAAGTTCCGTCCCGTCCTGCCGAGGACCACGACCACCCCGCCGGTCATGTACTCACAGCCGTGGTCGCCGGTGCCTTCGATGACAGCTCGCGCGCCGCTGTTGCGGACTGCGAAGCGCTCGCCGGCTGTCCCGTAGAAGTAGCACTCGCCTTGCGTGGCCCCGTAGAGGGAGGTGTTGCCGATCAGGATGGTCTCTTCGGGCACGAACGTAGAGCCCTTGGGAGGATAGACGATGATCTTTCCACCGCACAGGCCCTTGCCGAGGTAGTCGTTGGACTCGCCTTCGAGTTCCAGCGTCACGCCTCGGGCCAGGAAGGCGCCGAACGACTGGCCGGCCGAGCCCGTGAACTTGATGCGGATCGTGTCGGGCGGCAACCCTTCCAGCCGATAGCGCTTGGCGATCTCGCTGGAGAGGATCGTCCCGACGGTCCGGTTCACATTGCGGATGGGGAGGTCCAGCCTAACCGGCTTTTTGCGCTCGATCGCCGGCGTGCACAGCTCGATGAGCTTCCAGTCGATGGCTCGGTCCAGTCCGTGGTCCTGTTTCTCGACACAGTACCGGGCGACGTCCGATCCGACCTGGGGTTGGGCCAGGATCGCGGAGAGGTCCAGGCCCTTCGCCTTCCAGTGGTCGATCGCCTTCTGGGCCCGGAGCTTGTCCGGCCGTCCAATCATCTCTGCGAACTTTCGGAAGCCCATCTTCGCCATCCACTCGCGTACTTCCTCGGCCACAAAGAAGAAGTAGTTGACGACATGCTCCGGCTGGCCGGCGAACTTGGCGCGGAGCACCGGGTCGTGGGTGGCGATCCCCACCGGGCAGGTGTTGAGGTGGCACTTGCGCATCATGATGCAGCCTTCGACGATCAGGGGGGCTGTGGAGAAGCCGAACTCCTCGGCGCCGAGCAGCGCGGCGATCACGACATCGCGGCCGGTCTTCATCTGTCCGTCGGTCTCCACCCTGATCCGGCCCCGGAGATTGTTGAGGACCAGGGTCTGCTGGGTCTCGGCCAGGCCGAGTTCCCACGGGATGCCGCCGTACTTGATGGAGGAGAGCGGAGAGGCGCCGGTCCCGCCGGAGTCTCCGCTAATCAGCACCTTGTCGGCCTTTGCCTTGGACACGCCCGCGGCCACGGTCCCGACGCCGATTTCCGCCACGAGCTTGACCGAGATGTCCGCCTCCGGATTAGAGTTCTTGAGGTCGTAGATCAACTGCGCCAGGTCTTCGATCGAGTAGATGTCGTGATGCGGCGGGGGGGAGATGAGCTGCACGCCCGGCGTGGCATAGCGCAGCTTCGCGATGGTCTCGTCCACCTTGTGGCCGGGCAACTGGCCGCCCTCGCCGGGCTTGGCGCCCTGGGCCATCTTGATCTGCAGTTCCTTGGCGTGGACCAGGTAGTCCGTGGTGACGCCGAAGCGCGCCGAGGCGACCTGCTTGATGTAGGAGTTCTTCGAATCGCCGTTCGGCAGCGGGATGAACCGCTCCGGGTCCTCGCCGCCCTCGCCAGTGTTGCTCTTCCCGCCGATGCGGTTCATGGCGATCGCCAGGGTCTCGTGGGCTTCCTTGCTGATCGCGCCGAAGGACATGGCGCCGGTTGTGAAGCGCTTGACGATCTCCTTCGCCGGCTCGACTTCCTCCAGGGGAATCGGCTTAGGCAGGGTCTTGACCTCCAAGAGCCCCCGGATGTTCGACCGGCGCTTACTCTCGTCGTTCACCAGCGCGGCGAACTCCTTGTAGGTCTTGG
>VBOK01000239.1 GCA_005877565.1 Nitrospirota bacterium | reverse complement strand
CAGCGCCTCGGCGGCATGCTCGCGCGAGGAGCCACAGCCGAAGTTCTTCCCGGCGATCACGATCCGATAGGGTGAACGGTAGTCGTTCTCGGGCGCGAACTTGACGTTCCCGTGCGGAAGCCCGGCCACGGCGTCGGGTATGCCCGAGAACGCGTACTTTCCGTAGAGCTTCCGCTCTTCGGGATCGCTCAGGCTGTAGACGAGGTGTTTCGCGGGGATGATCTGGTCGGTGTCGATGTTGTCCCCGATGACGTAGGCTTTACCTCTGATCGAGTCTTGCACGCGGCATCCTGCTTACGTCAATTCGCGGCTCACAGGAACTCGCGCGGGTCGGTGATCTCGCCCCGGATCGCGGAGGCCGCCACCGTGTAGGGCGAGGCGAGATAGACCTGGGCCGTCTTCGAGCCCATGCGGCCGGGGAAGTTCCGGTTGGTGGTCGAGATGCAGACCTCGCTCTTGTTGAGCCGGCCGAACGTGTCGGAGGGGCCGCCCAGGCACGCCGCGCACGAGGCGCCTTGCGCGATCTTGGCCCCGGCCCGCTGGAAGGTCTCGAGCAGGGTCTCCCCGTTCAGCCTGGTCGTCGCCAGGCCGCGCGCCACCTCGGTCGTCGCCGGCACGATGTAGGTGTCGGTCAATACGTGATGTCCCTTGAGGATCGTGGCCGCCGCGACGAAGTCGTTCAGCTTCCCGCCTGTGCACGAGCCGATGTAGGCGCGGTCCAGCTTGATGCCGTGGCACTCGCGGGCCGTGGCCCGGTTGTCCGGCGAGTGCGGCTTGGCGACCGTGGGCTCGATGGCGGCGGACTTGTACCGCCGCACGCTGTGGAAGCGGGCGCCGCGGTTGTCCGTCACCGGCTCGTAGGGCTTGGCGGTCTTGGACTTCACGAATTGCTCGGTCACGGCGTCCACGGGGATCACGCCGTTCTTGCCGCCGGCCTCGATCACCATGTTGCAGAGCGTCATCCGCTCCTCGATCGAGAGCGACATCACGCCGTCCCCCGCGAACTCCATGGCACGGTACGTCGCGCCGTCCACGCCGATGTCTCCGATGATGTGCAGGATCAGGTCCTTGGCCATCAGGTAGGGCGGAAGCGGTCCTTCGAACTCGAACCGCATGGTCTCCGGCACCTTCACCCAGAGTTTGCCGATCCCCATGATCAGGGCGGCGTCGGTGTTGCCGATCCCCGTGGCGAACTCGCCGAACGCGCCGGCGGTGCAGGTGTGCGAGTCGGTCCCGAAGAGCACCTCGCCCGGGCGGGTGTGGCCCTCCTCGGGGAGCGCGATGTGGCAGACCCCTTTGTATTTGTCCGTGCCGACATCGTAGTAGTACGGCAGGCCCTGCTCCTTCACGAAGGCGCGCAGCACGTCGATGTTGCGGTGCGCGTGCTGGTCGTTGGTGAAGATGTAGTGGTCCGGGATGATCACGACTTTCTCCCGATCCCAGACCTTGGCGTTCGGACCGAACTGCTTGCGGAAGATGCCGATCGTCCCCGGTCCGCACACGTCGTGGGTCATCAGGATGTCCACGTCCACCCAGATGTTGTCGCCCGGCGCGACGGTTTTCCGCCCCGCGTGTCGCGCCAGCACCTGCTCCGTCATCGTCATGCTCACGGGTCCCGCTCCTCTCGAATTGGGGATGCGATCGGTTCAGTATGCGAGAGCGTGATTCTAGCCGATGAAACGCCGAAAGTGCAAGGCAGCCGCGATTGACAGGGCGAACGTCCTTCGGCTATCGTACCATTCTATGCACGTGAGTCCACAGTCTGGATTCGGGGGCGACCTCGAGCCGATCCGAATTCCCGGCGTCATTCCGTTGTTTCCCCTTCCCCACGTGGTCTTTTTCCCGCGGACGTATCTGCCATTGCATATTTTCGAATCCCGCTACCGCCGGATGGTCCGGGACGCCGCCTCCAGCCATCAGATGATCGGCATGGTCCTGCTGAAGGAGGGATGGGAGACGGACTACGAAGGCGCCCCGCCGATCTTCCCGCTCGGGGCGGTGGGCCGGATGGTCACTGTGCAGGCGCTGTCCGACGGCCGGTTCAATATTCTGTTGCAAGGGCTCAGCCGGTTCGAGATCCAGGAGGAGGTCGGCTGCGAGTCCTACCGCCAGGGCCGGATCCGGCTCGCGGATTTCTCCGCGCCGGAGAAGAAGCTCCCGTGCGACGTGCGGGCGGAGCTGGTGAAGCTGGTCGGGAACTTCCTGCTGTCACGCGAGGACGGCGGCGCGCTCGCGAACTTCCTGAAGCAGCCCGTGGATGACGAAGCCCTCGTGCACAATCTGTCCTTCGCGCTGGACTTCACGCCGCTGGAGAAGCAATTCCTGCTGGAAGCGGACTCCCTGGTCCAGCAGGCCCGCCGGCTCCTCGACCTCCTGCAGTTCAAGCTCTATGAACGGAACGAAGCGACCGGTGGGGGCTGGGGCTGATCTTGGGCGGCTCCGTCGCCATCGAGGTTTCACACCTCTCGAAGATCTACGAGGGGGAGGTCACGGCCGTCGAGGACGTCACCTTCCAGGTGTCCCCGGGCGAGGTCTTCGGCCTGCTGGGGCCCATCGATCAGGCCACGCAGGTCCGCCAGATCATCGGCTACGTGCCGCAGGAGCGGGCGATCGACCGGTTCCTCACCGGCCGCGAACATCTGCAGCTCTTGGCCAGCCTGTACCACCTGCCCAAGGACCGCGCGTCGGTGCGCATCGCCGAGGTGCTGAAGCTGGTCAATCTCGAGCACAAGGCCGACGAGGTGGCCCGGAACTACTCCGGCGGGATGAAGCGGAAGCTGGACATCGCCTGCGGGCTGATTCCGGACCCTCAGGTCCTGTTCATGGACGAGCCCACGCTGGGGCTGGACGTCCAGAGCCGCCTGAAGGTCTGGGAGCATATCCGCGAGTTGAAGGCGCGGGGCATCACCATCATGGTGACGACGAACTACCTGGACGAGGCCGACCAGCTCTGCGACCGCATCGCCATCATCGACGGGGGGCGGGTCAAGGCGATCGGCTCCCCGAACGAGCTCAAGTCCGGCCTCGGCGGCGACGTCGTGACGCTCACGCTGGCGGCCGGCGATCTGGACAAGATCGAAGGGCTGGCGCAGGCCCTGAAGGCGCAGGAAGGCGTGCGGGCCGTGAGCGTCAAGCAAAACGTGCTGGACATCCGGGTCGCGTCCCCCGAAAAGACCTTGCCGGCCATCCTGGCCCTGGTGGGCGCGCGCCGGTGCCGGCTGGAGTTCGTGGACTATCACCGGCCGCGCCTGGACGACGTCTTCCTGACGCACACGGGACACCGCATCCAAGAGGACTGAGGACTGAGTGCTGAGTACTCAGTACTGAGTGCTGAGGGCTGAGAACTTATGGAGCAGTACTTGCAGGAAGTCGGCGCGCTGACGATGCGCTGGGTGAGGCGGCTGAGCCGGGAGAAGTTCAGCATGCTGTTCACGCTGGCCCAGCCGATGGTGTTCTGGCTGATCTTCTTCGGGAACCTGTTCCAGCGGACCGCGAACACCCAGGTTGTGCAGGCGCCGAGCTACATCGCGTTCCTCGCGGCGGGCGTCGTCGTCATGACGATCCTCAACAACGGGCTGGCGGGCGGGACGGACCTCCTGTTCGACAAGGAGAACGGCTTCCTGGAGCGGCTGATGTCCACGCCGATCTCCCGCACGTCCGTCGTGATCAGCCGGTTCCTGTTTGTCATGGCGATCACTTCGCTGCAAGTCCTGGTGATCCTGGGCGTGGCCTATCTGATGGG
>VBOK01000072.1 GCA_005877565.1 Nitrospirota bacterium | reverse complement strand
TTGCTGGAACTGCGCGTTTTGCTGTCTGAATTCGTCATAGAATGATCGGATGAGCACGCGGGTCTCCTGATGCTGCCGGTCGTGGTATTCCCGTTCCTGCACATGCTGGACTTGGATGTGCATTGCTAAGCCTTCAGCAACGAGTTGAAGCTCATGTCGGAGGCCTTCGACCAGCACGCCGGTGTGGCGTTTGACCTCTTCCAGTCGTTCGTTCATCTCACCACGCAACTCTTGGAATTGCCTGTCAATGCCTTGAAAGCGCTGGTCAATGCCTTGAAAGCGCTGGTCAATGCCTTCGAAACGACGGTCATGCCCGTCTAGTCGTTGTTCAACGCGGTCAAATCGTTGATCGACTCGATTAAATCTCTCGTCTAGATATTGAACGAGTTCCTGATCCATGGCGCCCCCGCGAGTGGAAAGAGTAAGCTCCGCTGCTCCCCTTGTCAATGAGACACGGCAGGATGAGGAAAGGTAAAGCGAGGGGAGGGAGAAAAGAAAGCCCTGCGACGATTAGACGGCCTTCGGCGCCTCGCCCCCTTCCCACAGCTTGACGGTGCGGTCGAGGCCGCCGCTGAGGAGACGGCGGCCGTCGGGTGAGAAGGCGATCGAGCGCACCGGTTCCTTGTGGCCCTTCAAGGTCCGGATCGGGCGGCCGGTTTTGATGTCCCAGAGTTTGATCGTGGTGTCGTCGGAGCACGACGCGATGATCTTGCCGTCCGGGGAGTAGGTGACGGCGCGCACCCATCCGGCGTGGGCCCTCACGGTGCGGATGAGCGTGCCGCTTGGCACTTCCCAGTATTTCATGGTCTTGTCCCGGCTCCCGCTGACGAGAACGGTTCCGTCCGGAGAAAAGGCCAAGCCGCCGACCCAGTTCTCGAAGGCAGTCTCCCATCCTTCTTGCGACTCCACCCAGAAGCCGCGCCGCTCAATCGTGCCGTCAAAGGGGTCGGACTTGTGCCCGTCCAAGGCGCAGAGCTCCTGCCCGCTGGGCAGCACTTCGAACAGCGTCATGCCACCGACGTCATTACCGCTGGCCAGCAAGCGGCCATCAGGGGAAAACACAGTGCAGATGTTCCAATGCTGGTTATAGACGTCACGGGGCAGGAGCGACAGCAATTCTGTCGCGGTGCTGACTTCCCAGATCTTGATGTCCCGGTTCTCGTTCCCGCGGGCCAGCATGAGCCCGTCCGGCGAGAAGGAGAGGGAGTGGACGGCATGGTCGTAACGGCCGAACAGCATTCTGATGAACTCGCCGGTCTTGGGGTTCCACAGGCGGATCGTCCGGTCGGTGGACCCGCTGGCCAGCATTTGTCCGTCCGGTGAGAAAGCAAGGCAGCGGACCGCGTCCGAATGGCCCCGTAAAATCCTGAGCATCCGGCCGGTGTCGACCTCCCAGATCCGAATCGTATGGTCCACGCTGCCGCTGGCCGCGATCGTGCCGTCGGGATGGTACGCCACCGCCCAGACCGGGTCGTGGTGCCCGCGAAACACCCGGACCTCGCGGGCTCCGGCTCGCCAGTAGGCCTCGCAATCCACGACAGGGACCGGCGGGATCCCCGCTGTTACAGAGCTATCGGCCATCGTGCTTTCCTCTGGAAAAGACCCAGGTTTCCTTAGCTTGCAAAAGAGAGCAGTCGCTACTTATAATGGGCTGTTAACTCAATTCTTTCGAACAGTGTTCACGATCATAGCGGACCCTGAAAAAAGAAGTCAAGGAGGCCTGTCATGGAGCTGAGGTTTCAGCCGTCCCTGATCCAGGAAGTCATCGATGCCTTCATCGAAAAGACCGAGCGGGAAGGGGATCCGACGTTCTACAAGGAGTTCCATGAGCTGGCCGATCCCATCTATGAAAACTTTCCGTTGGACGACCGGGAGCCGGAGTTCCAAAAGCTGTACCAGTACCTGTTCGGGCACTGGGGTTTTGCGGACATCATCGACAACGCCTTCAGCGAGTTTCCCGCCCTCAAGGAGCGCATCGGCATCACCCTGGTTCGCGGGGTGCTCAAGGAGGACCAGGAATCCGTGGATATCTTGCGGAAGTGGGGGACCGTCGAAGAGGACTTGGCCAAACAGTTTGAATCCAAGGGCCTCAAGGGGGTCGGGATCAAGCTCCTGCCCCGGCGCTTCTATGATCCGGCGTTGCCCCGCTTCTGCCGTCACGAGCTTTTGCACATTAAGGACATGCTCGATCCGGCCTTTCTCTATGACCCGGACATCAAGGTTGGGAACACCCCCGGTGAGGAAAGTCTCATCCTCGCCCGGTATCGAGTCCTCTGGTGTCTCTCGATCGACAGTTGCTTGACGCGAATGGGGAAGGAGGCGGTGTTTCCCAAGGAGCAGCGGTTCAGGGAATTTTCCACCTGGTATCGCAAAATCCCCGGCAAACAACTGGTGGCCGTCTTCGAAGGCCTCTGGGCGACCGAACACTTCACCCACCCGGAATTGATCGAGATGGCGACCGATACCCTCAAGGTCATCGACCGGGCGATCGAGGTGGAGGGGGCGGAAATCCCCGAACGCAAGAAAATCATGCTGATGCCGGGGTTTCCGTGTCCGCTCTGCGGCTTTCCCACGTACAACTGGGTCGAGAACCTTGAGAAGGAAGTGGAGCCGGAGGTCTTGGACTATATCCGTCAGAACCATCCCGGCTGGGATCCGGAGTACGGAGGGTGCGATCGCTGCATCGAGGTGTACAAGCTCCGGGCCGCCGGCGTCATGGGGGATTAGCGCGGATGGGCGAGGACTTCGACAAGGGCCGGCGGGAGTTCCTCAAGCAGTCCGTCCTGTCGGTCGGCAAGACTGTCTACGAGTACTACCAGCAACAGAAAGAGACCGCGCAGGAGACCGGTCCCAAGGAGTCGCCGGGCAAGGTCCGGACGGACTGGTTGCGGCCGCCCGGGGCGGTCGCCGAAGAGCTCTTCCTAGACCGCTGTACACGGTGTGGTGACTGCCTGCCGGCGTGTCCGTACGGGAGCATCAAGAAGGATGTCGCGACCGGCTACCCGGTCATTTTTGCCAACGAGTCCCCGTGTTATTTGTGCGAGGATTTTCCCTGTATCGCGGCTTGCGAGACTGAAGCCCTGCTTCCGGTGGGAGACCGCACGGAAGTGCGCATGGGGGTGGCGGTGGTCAGCCGGGCGGACTGCACGGCCGACCAGGGGTGCCGGTTCTGCCTGGCGAAATGCCCGGTCGAAGCACTTTCAGTTGATTTTATCGACCCTTATCCGGTTGTGGACGCGGCCAAATGCGTGGGATGCGGTATCTGCGAGCAAGTCTGCTCAACCGTGAACGATCGGATTGCCATCAAGGCCGCCTCGGGCAGACGTCTTGAAACGGCCCCAAAAAGCCCTTGACAACATTGGACGGGTTCTCCTATTCTTGGGAAGCCCAAAGCTTAGGGAGGCTGTGAGCGATGGGACCTCAGGCAGTGTCAGGTAATCCAAGCGGCAAGGTCGGCTTGGCCGATACCCCGGCAGTCGAGCTGGCGCTCTCCCGCAGCAAATTGTACCTCCTCCTCTCCTGGGGCTTCCTCTTCCCCGAGGAAGAAGAGTTTTACAACTACCTGCAAGACGGCGAGTTTGTGGAGGACGGTCTTGCCGCGGTCGAATCGTTGGAGAAAAGCTTCGACGCGGTGAAGGCGGCGCCGGCGGCCCGTGACCTCATCCTCCCGATTCGAAAGCTCATCGAACAGATCGGCGAGTGGGAACAGGAAAACTTCAAGACGTGGGAGTTCAGCGACCTACAGGACGAGCATCGGCGGGTCTTCTCCAACGTGATCAGCCTCGACGCGCCGCCCTACGAAACGCTTTTCGGGAACGAACACGTCTTTCAGCAGTCCCACACCATGGGCGACATTGCGGGGTATTACAAGGCGTTCGGTCTGGAGCTGGCTGAAGTCGTCCATGAGCGGCTGGACCATATCAGCGTCGAGTTGGAGTTTTTGCATTTCCTCGCCTACAAGGAGTCGTACGCGCTCTGTCACGACGGTGAAGAGAAGCTTCAGATCGTCGTGGACGCCGAGAAGAAGTTTGTGCGGGACCATATCGGGCGATGGGCGCCCTTGTTTGCTGATATGGCGTCGAAGAAGGCGCAGCGAGGGTTCTTCCACCTGCTGTGTGAGCTGTGCAAGGCCTATCTCAAGTTCGAATGCGCCTATCTCGGCGTCAAGCCCCAGCCCTATAAAGAAACCGACTACAAACCGGCCACCTTCAATCCCCCGGAAGGAGCCACGTTCGAGTGCGGGGCGCAGGACCTGGGGAACGAGTTGACGGTTCTGCTGGATGAAGTCGGGGGCCGTTCTCAGATGGACGACGGCGGCACGAAAGAAGGAGACGGAGATTCTGGTAGAACCGGTCATGCATAGGGGATCGGTCGGCAGCACGCATCGTAGTCACGTGAGGCTTTTTATAATCGACGAGTCACAGGGGGCGTTCTTCGGTTAATTATTTTATTTCTTAGAGAGGAGGGGCTATCGCTATGGAAATTATTCACACGAGGAACAGGGCCGTCGTATGGGGGGTGTTGTTGAGCGCCCTCGTCGTAGGCGTGGTCCTGACACTGGGGCAGGTCCCGTTGGCCGTCAGCCAGCCGGTCACCATCCAGGCAAAGACGATCAAGGGACCCATTCCAATGGACGGGGCCAACCCCATCTGGGAGAATGTTCCCGGTGTGGTGGTTCCGCTCACCGGACAAACCATCACCACGCCGATGCACCCCAACATCGCCGTCAAGTCGGTCTTCGTGAAGGCGGTCACGAACGGTAAGGACATCGGCATTCGGCTGGACTGGGCGGATCAGTCCAAGAACGATACGACCATCGGCCCGCAGCATTTCCGTGACCAGGCGGCCATTCAGTTCCCGGTCAACACCAGCGGCGCCCCGCCATTCCAGTGCATGGGACAGTCAGGCGGCACGGTGAACATTTGGCGGTGGAATGCTGAGTGGCAAAAGGACCTCGGAAAGGACGTCGCTGGAATCTGGGACGTGGACAACGAATACCCGGCTATTTTCTGGGACTACTACTATGAAGAGCCGGCTGGCGGCGTGACCTACCTGGATCGCGTCGGGCGGAGCATGGGCCCGTTCAACACCGGCATCTGGTCGGGCAACATCCTCTCGGATCCTGAGTTGCGGATCGGGTCTGTCGAAGACCTCAATGCGAACGGGTTCAGCACCCTGACGACCCAAATCCACCAGGATGTGTTGGGGAACGGTGTGTGGGAGCATTCGGGTTCGCTCAAGGGAGGGTGCTGCACGGGTCCGACGTGGCGTGTGGTGTACAAGCGGGCGTTGCAGACCCAGGACCCCAATGACGTGCAGTTCAAGCTCGGCATGTCGGTGCCGGTTGCGTTTGCCGTGTGGGATGGCCAGAACGTCGAGCGTGACGGGATGAAGGCGATCTCCACTTGGTTCACCCTGCATCTTCCGCAGTAAGACGCACGGTCATACCGCTACCGTAGGGAGCGAATCCCCGGTGCGGTAGCAGATTAGGCCCCGGGGGATCAGTTCAAAGGGATCCCCCGGGGTTTTTTATGCCGTTGCATTTCCCTCTATGCTGGGTGTATAAAATCTACAGGGGGGCGCGAGGGAAACGTGTGTTTCTGCTAGCTTCTTTATACGTTTATGCTGTTGGGTAACGAGGTGCCAAGATGAAAACAATGCTCTTGTTTCCCCCTACTTGGCATCCCTCCCAGCCATACCTGAGTCTTCCGTCGCTCACCGGCTTCCTCAAGCAGGAGGGCGTCACGGCCATCGTCCAGCGGGATCTCGGCATTGAGGTCCTCGACAGCTTCCTCAGCCAAGCCACCGGCCGTGAGACCTACGAGCGGATGCAGGAGAAGGTCAGGACTCTGGAACGGCTGGGGACGCAAGGGGAAACGGGTCCCTCGAGCCAGGAGCACCTCGCCCGGATGAAAGAAGCCCTCGACTGGTTTCCGCCGCTCTACGACCACATCGAAGCAGCCAAATGGATCCTACGCTCCGAGCAGTTCTACGATCCGGACAAATACCGGGAGAGCCTGTTCCTCATCGATCGCTGGCTCGCCTTCATTTCGACGCTCTATTTCCCGACGCGTATCTCCGTGGTCGACAACCAGTGGCGGTATTCGATCTATTCGTCCAAGGACATCCTGAAGGCGGTCGCGGACGAGCAGGAGAATCCATACCTGGAGGTCTTCCGGTCCCGACTGGTGCCGGATATCCTGGCGCAGGCCCCCGACCTGGTCGGCGTCTCGATCACCGCGACGTCCCAGATCATGCCGGGCCTGACCCTCTGCCGCTTGCTCAAGGAGGCGCACCCGGGTCTGCATCTGACCATCGGCGGGAGCATCTTCACCCGGCTGGTGGACAACCTCCGGCGGGTCGAGGCGATGTTCCAGTTTGCCGATGACTTTGTGGTCTTTGAAGGGGAGACGGCCTTGCTGGAGCTCATCCATCAACTGGAGGGGAAGCGCGATTTCAGCAAGGTGCCGAATCTCATCTACCGGCAGAACGGGAAGACTATCGTCAACCAGCCGTTCTTTTCCGAAAACATCAATGCGCTGTCGGCGCCGAACTTTGACGGCTTTCCGTTCCGCCAGTACCTCGCGCCCCAGTCCGTGCTCCCCATCCAATTTTCCCGCGGCTGCTATTACAAGGACTGTGCCTTCTGCGCCTTGACGCTGGATCACCAGAATTTCCGGCAGCGGGCCCCGGAAAAGGTCGCGGACGACGTGAAAGGGCTCATGGAGAGGTACCAGACGCCGTTCTTCTTCTTCACCGACGAGTGCTTCGCCCTGTCGCCCACGAAGCGTCTCTGCAGCCAGCTCATCGAGGCCGGGGTCAACGCCCAGTGGACCTGCGAGATGCGGTTCGAGAAAAACCTGACGCGGGACCTGCTCAAGCTGATGCGGGATGCCGGGTGCTTGAAGATCGTCTACGGACTGGAGTCCTACAACCAGCGCGTGATGGATTTCATGAAGAAGGGGATCAAGCGCGAGCATGTCAACCGGATCATCGACGATTGCCTGGACCTCGATATTGCCGTGCACTGTTATGTCCTGATCGGCTTCCCCACCGAGACGGAGGCGGAAGCGATGGAAACCGCGAACTTCATCCACGGACACACCCGGCTGCACTCGTCCTACGGCTTCTCGTGCCAGCCCTGCCTCTTCGACCTGGAGAAAGAGGCGCCGATCATGAGCGACCCGGCCAGCTACGGCATCCGGCGGATCATGCGGCCGGCGTCGGAGGATCTCAGCCTGGGCTATTTTTACGAGGTGATGGAAGGGATGAAGCCCGACGAAGCGGAACGGGTCTACCAATACGTGTACGAGAAGATCAGCGAGGTGGTGTGCGAACTGCCGTTCAATTACTCGATGGCGGACGGATTGCTGTACATCGCCCGCGCGAAGACGCACCCGGTCGCGACGGGGTAGCAGAGTCGCGATTGATCCCGTAAGGAGCCCTGATGGCCGAGTCCGTGATGAACCAGAAAGTTCGCGTCGGCTCCGAGACCGGCAGCTTGCTCCTGGAATATTTCCTGAAGGCCTTGCTGGTCGCGGGGCTCTGCGAGCTCATCCTCTACCGTCTGGTGTCCCGACTGGGGATGCACCTGTCGAAGGTCGCGAAGGAATACGTGGTCGTCGAGTATTTCCTACGGGGGGCGTCGGCGATCGGCTTCGCCTTGATGAACTTTTCGGCGATCCTCGTGTTTCTCGTCTTGCTGGTGCTGCTCTTCTACAAGATGAACGGGCTGCTGGCCAGGCCCCTGGACCGGATCGTCGTGCCGATGGTGTCGCTGCTCCTGGCGCTGACGGCAGCGTTCCTGCTGTTCCCGCCACGCATGTTGGGCTCGGTCGTCTACAACGGACTGACGGTCGTGCTCCTGTGGACGCTCGTGATCCAGTATTGCCGGGCCAATCCCGCCCCAACCGCTCGGGCCCTGGCGCTCTGTTACGGGGCTGGCGTGTCGAGCTGGCTCTACTACCAGATTTCGACCACCACGTACGGGTGGCTGGGGATCGTCTCGACCCCGCCGCTGGTTCATGAAATCAGCCGCCTCGGCGAAGCCCTGATGGTGGTGGCGACCGTGCTCGTCTTCGCCGTGTACTCCGGGTTCACCTTCCGGACGAAGAACCGGCAACAGCGGCGGCGGTCCCTGCAGTTCGTGGGCGCATGGGCAGCCCTGTTCCTTGCCTTGCTGGTGATGGATGGCGTGCTTGAGCTCTTCGACCCGGCCCTGGCTAGGCAAGTCCGCCAGGGGAGCCAGGGCATCGGTTGGATTTTCCAGATGGGGATGGGCTACACCTTCTACCTGCCGTTCGCGCTCTATGTGGCTGGCCTGCTGTTCTGGTCCTACACGGTGATCAAGCAGATCAGCATGGGGAGGCGCGCCGGCTACGGGCTGGTGCTGATGTTCATTGCAGGGTACGCCTTGCAGTTGTCCCATCTGAGCCTGTTCGTGATCGTGGGTTTGTTGCTGCTCGTAAATGACGGGAGGATCGACGCCCGCGAATCGGTCGGCCGGCTGTTCCCGGCGGGGATGTCCGATCGTCCCGCCGCAGCGCCGGGCGTATCCTGAGCGGAACGGCAATGACCGAGGGGGATGTGACCAAGATGGATGCCGGCACCGACCGAGACACGCAGCCAGACGCCAAGCCTGCCGACGAGGCCGTGGAGGCGCCGCTGAGCCTCGATGAAGAAATGGCGGAGATCAAGAAGCTGCTCGAGGAAGACCCTGAGGACTTCCAGGCCCAGTGCCGCCTGGGCGAGATCTACTTCGCCAAGGGCATGCTGGATGAGGCGCTGGCGAACGTGTCGAAGGCCATCGAAATGGCCGAAGCCATCCGCAAGCAGATGGACCAGTCGCTCGCCATGTACTATGCAAACCGTGGCACCATCTATGCGACGAAGGGGAACATTGACGACGCCATCGCCCAGTACCGGAAAGCCCTGGAGATCAATCCGCGGGACGTCCTGTCGCTCTTCAATCTCGGACGGGCGCTGTACGACCGGAACGAGTACATGGAGGCCATGCCGTTGCTTGAAAAGCTCGTGGAGGTCACCCCAGATGACCCGATCGCCTGGTTCCAGTTGGCGAAGGTCTATGAAAAGCTTGATCTGCGGCATATTTCCGACCTCCATACGATCGACAGCGCCATCATGGCCTATCGTCGGGTGCTCGAGCTCGCCCCGCACAATCTGGAAGCGGCCTTCGCGCTGATGGAGATCTACCTGAACCTGCGCAAGCCAGAGGAAGCGATCGGGGTGATGGAGGCGGCGGTTGAGAGCAATCCGGACGAGCCACTGGCGTACTACAACCTGATCAGCACTTATGAGAAGGCCAAGCGGTTTGCCGAAGCTGACCAGACGCGCGAGCGGCTCAAACAGCGGTTTGCCTCGCGGCGGGCCGCGACGGAGTCGAAGGACAAGTAACCGGAGCCACTGACAAGGGAGCGCGCTATGTTTGGAAGCATGGGCATCACCGAGCTGGTGCTGATTCTCTTCATC
>VBOK01000071.1 GCA_005877565.1 Nitrospirota bacterium | reverse complement strand
CCGCTCGATGGCCTTGAGCACGCGTTCCAGGTGCGCCGTGTTCTGCACTTCCACGATGAAGTCGAGCACGGCTTTCCGGTCCTCCCGGGTCGTGATCTCCGCGCGGCTGATGTTCGCGTCGGCATGAGTGATGGCCGCCGAGACGTTGGCCAGCATGCCCGGCTTGTCGAGGGTCAGGGTCGTGATCTTGACGGACACGGTGGAGAGATGCGCCATGTCCCAATCCACATCCACGAGCCGCGCCTTGTCGTAGTCGAGCGCATCGAGGTTGGGACAGTCCACGGTGTGAATCGTCAGGCCGCGCCCGCGGGTGATGTAGCCGATGATCCGGTCGCCCGGCACGGGCCCGCAGCACTTGGACAGGTGCATCATGAGGTCGTGGACGCCCTTGACCTTGACGCCCTTATCCTCACTCCCCGCGGCAGCGCGTTTCGCCACGGTCTTGTCCTCCCCTTCCGGGGCGGTGGCAACGGCCTGGCGGTCCCCTGCGTCAACGCAGAGCCGGTTGGCCACATGGATGGCGGAGACCCGTCCGTAGCCGATGGCCGTGAACAACTCGTCGACGCCGGGCAGGCCTGACTCCCGCGCAACCTCCTGGACGCGGGTGGTCTTCAACAGCGTGCCCAACGCGGCGTTGTGACGGCGGAGCTCCCGCTCCAGCAGCCGCTTGCCCAACTCCAGGCTCCGCTTGGCCTCTTCCACGCGCAGCCAGTGCTTGATCTTGTTCTTGGCCCGCGGGGTCCGGACGAACTTCAGCCAGTCCCGATGGGGCACCTGCGTGGTGGACGTGACGACCTCGACCGTGTCCCCGCTCCGGAGCTGATACTTGAGCGGGACCATCTTGCCGTTGACCTTGGCGCCGCTGCAGTGATCGCCGATCTCCGTGTGGATGGCGTACGCGAAATCGATGGGCGTGGAGCCCTTCACCAGCTCCTTCACCGCGCCCTTCGGAGTAAAGACGTAGACCACGTCCGAGTAGAGGTCCAGCTTGACGGACTCCATGAACTGCCGGTTGTCCGTGAGGTCCTGGTGGGATTCAAGGAGCTGGCGCAGCCACGTGAAGACGCGCTTCTCCGTCTCGTCGATCTCGCCCTGTTCCTTGTACGTCCAGTGCGCCGCAATGCCTTCCTCGGCAACCCGATGCATCTCGTAGGTCCGGATCTGGAACTCCACGTGCTCGCCCTGGGGGCCGACCACGGTCGTGTGCAGCGACTGGTAATGGTTGGACTTGGGCACACCGATGTAGTCCTTGAAGCGACCAGGGACCGGCCGCCACAGTGAATGGATGAGGCCCATGATGGCGTAACAGTTCATCTGGGTGTCGGTGATCACCCGGATAGCGGTCAAGTCGTAGACCTCGTCGAAGGAAACGCCTTGATGCTCCATCTTTTGGTAGATGGAGTAGAGGTGTTTGGACCGGCCGGCCAGCTCGCCGACCAGCTTGTGCTCGGCCAGCTTGGCCTTGACGATGGCAACGACCTCCTGGATGTACCGCTCGCGCTCCTCGATGCGCTTGGCCACCCGCGCGGCCAGCACCGCGTAGACGTCCGGCTTCAGCGCCTTGAAGCAAAGGTCCTCCAGCTCGGCCTTCATCCAGCCGATCCCGAGCCGGTTGGCCAGGGGCGCGTAGATATCGAGCGTTTCCTGGGCGATCTTCTTTTGGTGGGGCGGGTTCAGGTGCTCCAGGGTACGCATGTTGTGCAGGCGGTCCGCGAGTTTGATGAGGATGACCCGGATGTCGTCCGCCATCGAGATCAGCATCTTGCGGAAGTTCTCGGCCTGCTTCTCCTCGTAGCTCTTGAAGGAGATCTGGCCGATCTTGGTGACGCCGTCCACGAGACGGGCGATGTCTTTCCCGAACTCCGCCTCGATCTGCTCTCGCGTGCAGACCGTGTCTTCCACCGTGTCGTGCAGCAGCCCGGCCACAATGGCCGACACGTCGAGCTTCAAGGTCGCCAGGACCTCGGCCACGGCCAGCGGATGTTTCAGGTACGGCTCACCGGACCGGCGGACCTGGCCCTCGTGCGCCCGCGCCGAGAAGTCGTACGCGCGCCGGATCAGGTCCACCTGCGCGTTGGGGTTGTAGCACTGGACCTGCTCGATCAGGTCGTGAATGCTGGTGGAGGTCGAAGTTGCCATGCGCGTTACCCGTTCACGCTGGCCCGCACGTCCCTCAGGCGGAGCTGCACCCGCTCCGTGCCGTTCCAGGTATTGGTCTCGAGGACACACGCGATGTCGACCGGTCCGGCCGGCGAGAGCCCGCGGGACTCCAGGGATCCCATCCGAAAGCCGATCGCCTCATGCCGCACTCCCCGGCCCGTCAGCATCAGTTTCAGGTGGTCGACGCCGACCACGCGGGCCGAGGCGACCCGGAGCCGCCTCAGCACCACCGTCGGTTCGGGATTTCCAGACCCGAACGGTCCGAGACGAGCGAGCTCCTGCACTACGGAAGGCAAGAAGCCACCCGGTTCGACTTCCACATCACAGGGCAGCCGGGGACGCGCGGCGGGGCCTGCGAGCGGGCCCTCCAGGACTTCACTCAGATGGTCGCGAAACTCCGGGATGCGCGCCTCCCGGATGGTCAATCCGGCGGCTGCCGCATGGCCCCCGAACGCGTCGAGATGCTGCCGGCACTGTAAGAGGGCGTCATACACGCTCACCCCGGGGATACTCCTGGCCGATCCCCTGCCGACACCGCGTTCGTCCAGGGCGATGAGCACGGCCGGCCGATGGAACCGCTCCACCAAGCGGGCCGCAACGATCCCGACGATGCCCTGGTGCCATCCCCGCGAAGCCAGAACGATCGGCCCCGACGGCGCCACTTCGGCCGCCTGGACAGCCTCAGCGATGATGCCATCTTCGAGACGCTGCCGTTCCTGGTTCAAGCGATTGAGCAGCCCGGCGAGCTGGCCCGCCTCCCGCTCATCCTCTGTGAGCAACAACCGCACCGCATCAGCAGCGTCTCCCAGGCGACCCGCCGCATTGATCCGGGGGGCCAGCGCAAAGCCGACCGTGCCCACTCCGCAGCCCCCCTCCACGCCGGCCACGGCCTTGAGAGCGCGGATCCCAGGACGATTGCCCCGGGAGAGCAAGTCGAGGCCCCGCCGGACCAGCCGCCGGTTCTCGTGCTGGAGGGGAGCAACATCGGCGATCGTCGAGAGGGCCACCAGATCCACCTGGGCCTCTGGATCAAACTCAGTCGTTCCAAATTTCTGGCAGTACGCTGACGCGACCTTGTAGGCCAGCCCGCCGGAACACAAGCCGGAGAAGGGATAGCCGGAATCGCGCCGACACGGATTCAACACGACCAGGGCAGGAGGCAACGTGGCCCCCGGCAGGTGGTGGTCCGTGACGATGACGTCCAGCCCGAGGGACCTGGCCAGGGCAATCTCGTCGTGCGAGGTGGTCCCGCAATCGGCCGTGATGAGGAGCGTCGTCCCAGAAGCAGCGATCCGTCTGACGGAGTCCGCGTGGAGTCCGTACCCTTCTTTGACCCGATGAGGAATGTAGAAGCTGGCGGCGAGCCCCAGGCTCTTCAAAAAGCCGAGATAGAGGCTCGTGGCGCAGGCTCCGTCCACATCGTAGTCCCCGTAGGCAAGGACCTGCTCACGACGGCGGCGCGCCTGGTGCAACCGGTCCACCGCCTGCTCCATGCCCGCCAGCAGGAACGGATCAGGGCCCGGGGCATCCGCTCCATCGAGCGCCGCCCGCGCCTCCGACACAGAGCGGTGCCCCCGCGCCACCAGGACGGCAGCGGTGAGACGGTGCACGCCTAGCGCGCCGCTCAACGCCGCACAAGCCTCGGCATCGGACGGACCTATCACCCATTCCTTGCTGACCGGAGCGGGCACATGCTCTCCTTGCGATGGACTTGAAGGCCCCCATCGCTCGCCTGTGACAGATCATAGTCGAGGGGGAGTCCCTTAGTCAAACGCGGGGAAAACCAGACTTAGGGGAAACCGTATAGGAGGTTCTTGCGAGTCGACCCTGGACCAGGTCGCTCAGGACGAGGCCTTGGCGGGCAGGACCTGGAAGCGAAGTGTGCCGACTTTGCTCATGTCGTGGCTTCCCGTCCCGGTGAAAATCTCGACTTTGTAGTCACCGATGGGCCAGCCATTCTTCGGTCGCTTCAGCGAGACAAATCCGGATTCGTCCTCCGTCATCAGGATCATGGCGTCGGTGCCGAGGACGTGGTTCGGTGGCACCCCCTCGCTTCTTTCAACAACCCATCGGCCGTAGACCTTGAACTCGCTATCGTGCTGCTGGAGGGAAAAGACGACGAAGATTTCGGGCACGTCTGCGTAAAACGTCTTGGTCGGATTGACTGGTACGATCTGGAAACTGCGGGCCTGCCCCATGACCATCTCCTGGCCATGGGCCATCACGATCGAGGAGAACATGCCCTCCGGGGCACGATCTTCGAAGCCGCTGTTGCCAAGCGGCCCCTGAGGAGCATCATCAGACTGGGCGAAGGAGGAAATCGGCAAGACGAGCAGCACGGCGAGGAACGGGGGCAGGGCCTTCATTCACCACCCTTCTGCACGTAGTTCTTGATGAACTCCTCGGCATTCTCTTCCAAGACGTCGTCGATCTCGTCGACGAGCTTGTCCATGTCTTCCTTGAGCTTCTTGCCCGCTTCGACGACCTTGGCGCTCGCCTTGGCCTCGTCCTTGGTCTGCGCGCCACCCCGCTTTGTCTCGGTCTTTTTCTCCTGCTTCTCCATGCAGCCTCCCTTCACAAACCAGCATACCCCAGAGCGGAAAGGCCCGTCAAGGCTGGGAGCTCAGACGATGAGCGACACGATCAGCAGCGCCACGATGTTGATGACCTTGATCATCGGGTTGATCGCGGGACCCGCCGTATCCTTGCACGGATCGCCGACCGTGTCGCCGGTGACGGCGGCCTTGTGCGTGTCCGTGCCCTTGCGCCCCTGTTCCTCGATGTACTTCTTGGCGTTGTCCCACGCGCCGCCGCCGCTGGTCATGGAGATGGCCACGAAGAGCCCGGTCACGATCGTCCCGAGCAGCACGCCACCCAGGGCGATCGGTCCGAGGATGAAGCCCACCAGAATGGGAGAGAGCACGGGGATCGCAGCCGGCACCATCATCTTCTGGATCGCGGCCTTCGTCACGATGTCCACGCAGGTCCCGTATTCCGGCTTGCCGGTGCCGTCCATGATCCCCTTGATCTCGCGGAACTGGCGGCGGACTTCTCCGACGACTTCGCCGGCGGCGACGCCCACCGCCTTCATGCACATCGAGGCGAAGAGGTACGGCAACATGCCGCCGATGAACAGCCCTACCAGGACCTGGGGGTTCGACAGGTCGAAACTGCTGGAGACCCCATGTCCGCGCACCTCTGCCACTTTCCGGGCGAACTCGGCGAACAACACGATGGCCGCCAGGGCAGCCGACCCGATCGCGTAGCCTTTCGTGACGGCCTTGGTGGTGTTCCCGACCGCGTCCAAGGGGTCTGTGATGTTCCGCACCTCCTTGCCCAGGTGCGCCATCTCGGCGATCCCGCCGGCGTTGTCCGTGATCGGGCCGAAGGCGTCGATCGCGACCACGATGCCGGCCATCGAGAGCATGGACACCGCCGACACCGCCACCCCGTAGAGACCCGCCAGCGCGTAGCTGGCCATGATGGCCGCGCCGATCACGACGACCGGCCACGCCGTCGCCTGCATGCCGACCGCGAGCCCCGCGATGATGTTCGTGGCATGCCCCGACTCGCTGGCCTTGGCGATCTGCTGGACCGGGCTGAAGCTCTTGGACGTGTAGTAGTCGGTGATGAAGACCAGCGCGATGGTGACCGCCAGGCCGATCAACGCGCAGCCGAAATAGGCGGCCGCGCTCACCTTGCCCACTCCGTCCATCAGCCAGACGGTCGCCGGATAGAACGCCACAGCCGCCACGCCGCCGGCCCAGAACAGACCTTTGTACAGCGCCCCCATGATGCTGCCGCCCTCGCTTACCTTCACGAACCAGATGCCGAGGATCGTCGCGAAAATGGTGAGGCCGCCCAGGAGCAGGGGGTAGACCAGCGGCGCGGGCGCGCCCTTGAACAGGGTGAACCCGAGCACCATCGCCGCGACGGTCGTCACCGCATAGGTCTCAAACAGGTCGGCGGCCATGCCGGCGCAGTCCCCGACGTTGTCCCCGACGTTATCGGCGATCACGGCGGGATTGCGTGGATCGTCTTCAGGGATGCCCGCCTCGACCTTGCCGACCAGGTCGGCGCCCACGTCGGCCGCCTTGGTGAAGATCCCGCCGCCGACGCGCGCAAAGACCGAGATCAGGCTCCCGCCGAACCCCAGGGAAAGCAGCGCGTGCATCGCCTTGTCCGGACCCGAAACGGCCGTCGCCACGTAGTAGAAGCCGGCGACGGCGAACAGCCCCAGGCCGATCAACAACAGCCCCGTGACCGCGCCGCCCTTGAACGCCACCTGGAGGGCCGCATTGAGGCCGCCGTGTGCTGCCTGGGCAGTCCTGACGTTCGCCCGCACGGCGATCTTCATGCCGACGTACCCGGCCGAGGCGGAGGCCACCGCGCCGATCAGGAACCCGACGGCCGTCAGAAACCCGAACTTGGCCGACCAGAGCCCGGCCGCCCACAGCACCACAAACAGCCCAGCAGCCACGTAGGCGACCGTCCTGTACTGGCGGTTCAGGTAGGCATTGGCCCCTTCCTGGATGGCCTTGGCGATGGCCTTCATCTTCTCGGACCCCTCCTGCAGCTTGAGGACCCACTGAATCAAATAGGCGCCGTAGGCGATCCCGACGAATGCGGCCACAACGGCAAACAGCACAACCCCGGTGCTTCGATCCATGCAAGCGCTCTCCTTCCTTATGGAATGATGGTGGTGTCCCGGCTGCGGACGACGAAATGGCCGCTCATTGTATAGGGACGCCTCCTTTGATTCAAGCAAGGGCTTGTCTATCTTGACAAGGCTCTCGGGAAGGAATCTAATCCTAAGCAGATTTTCTAGGCTCAGGCCACCTTAGCGGGCGGGTTCCGAGGTCTGCAAGTTGAAGGCGCAATCTTACAGTCTCCCTGCATCTCGAAGGAGAGAAAGATTGCGCCTTTTTATTTTTGGGGCGATGCCGTACATAAAGGAAGCCGTCATGAAATCGGCGCTGGTGGTTCTAGTAGCTGATTTATATGTGCTGTTATCTTTAAGCGGATGCTCAGTGGCGATGGCCTTGCATGGGAACCCTGAGCCGAACTTCAAGGCTTTCGAGGTTGGCTCAAGCCGTCAACAGGTCGAAATACAGCTTGGTAAACCTGTCGCCTCTCAACCGCTTGGGGAAGGAAAGAAAAAAGATAGCTACCGCTTTGAAATGGGGAACTCTCCGAATGGGCATCGGGCGGTGCTCAACTTTTATATTGATCTCGCCACCTTTGGAATATGGGAGTTGCCCGGCACCATCATTGAAGCCATGATGGGACACGATGAGGAAACGCGGATTACCTATGATGCCAACGACCGAGTAGTTGCGATAGAAGGGTATACGCCGCCCGAGCCAACGGGAGCATTGAAGGAGGCGATAGAAACGCAGGAGAAGGTTGGTCAACCTGCCCCAACACAAAATAGTGATGGGCCAAAGTAGGGTTCAACGGGAAAAATCTTTGTTCAAGGTAGAGTCACCCACACTGGTGATGCAGGTGAGAAACGCAGTTCACTTTTAGCATTGCGCGACTGCGATGGTCTTCTGTGCCCACGCATGACAAATTGACCAAAGCGCCCCATAAACATGTTAACTCAACATGCTTAGACGATTGACAGGCTCCCTCACCGATGTCTATACTGGCGCTCACGGTGCCGGAAGTAACCTCTGCGACGATCATCCAACCAAAAGGAGGGGCTCATGACAAAGAAACTCATTCTCGTACAGGTGGTTGTTGCGTTCGCAGTTTTTTCTGCAACAACGGCCTTGGCCACCAATCCTGACACAGGCCCTGGCTGCGGGCTTGGCAAGCTCGCGTGGGCTGACTTCAAGCACCAGAAGAACATCGGCCCTCAGGTCCTGATGGCCACCACCAACGGGACGTTCGGGAGCCAGACTTTCGGGATCAGCACGGGAACGTCGGGGTGCACGAATGACGGTAAGGTCTGGGCGGAGTATAAAGTGACGATGTTCGCCGAGATCAATTTCGAAAACCTCTCCCAGGAGATGGCGCAGGGACGCGGTGAACACCTCGCCTCGCTCGCTACGCTCATGGGAGTGCCGGCTGACCAACAGCCCGCTTTCTTTGCGCTGACGCAGGAGCAGTACACCACCCTGATCCAATCAGGAGAGACCGCGCCGGTCGCTATGATCAAGGCGTTGAACGCTGCGATGGCCAGCCACCCGGCTCTCGCACAACTCTCCACCAATCGCTGAGTGAAACACGGGGCTCCCGGCGTTTTGGCCGGGAGCCCCGTGTTTCCGTTTCACACACGACTCGCCCGCGACGACAGGCAGCCTGGCTGCTGGCATTCCTGCTGATCTCGACGATCGCGGGAACCGCCGAGGGCCGAGACGACACCTATCCCACCGAACTGATCCGCCGGGCACGCGAAGCGCGGCTCTCCGAGCAGCGCTACTGGCACCTGCTGTTACACTACCGTCAGGACCTCACAGGGGGCTATACGAGCGAGGCAGACGACCCGGGGTTCTTTCTGGCCCCAAACGGAAAAACCGATCCTCAAGCGGAATTGGAAGCGACGCTGACCAAGTTCTTTTCCGACGAACCGGTCGGTCGGTCCCGCCAGCCCGCGCAGTGCGCGTTCGTGGCCCGCTACCACTGGCTGAAATCGGAGTTGGCCATCGACAACCGACGTTTACCGCCGCAAACCTGCGAGCGGTTCCAATCCTGGTTCGCCGAGATGAATCCGCAATCCATCACGCTCATCTTCGCCTCGGCGTTCATGAACAACCCGTCATCCATGTTCGGGCATACCTTTCTGCGCATCGATCAGAAGGGACAAACGGAGCAGACGCGCCTGCTGGCTTACACGATCCACTATGCCGCGGAAGTGACGACCGAGAACGAGTTCGCTTTCGCCATCCTAGGGGTCTTCGGCGGTTTCAAGGGCTATTTTTCGACCATTCCCTACTACATCAAGGTCCTGGAATACCGAGACTTCGAAAACCGCGACATCTGGGAATACCGCCTTAACCTGTCGGCAGAACAGATCACGCGGATGCTCATGCATGCCTGGGAACTTGGCAACGCCTACTTCGATTA
>VBOK01000070.1 GCA_005877565.1 Nitrospirota bacterium | reverse complement strand
CCAGCTCGACGAGCGTTTCGATGTGCATGGTCTGGGGAAACATGTCGAACCCCTGCAGTCGCGTCACGCGGTATCCTGCTTCCCGCATCGCCCGCAGATCACGGGCCAGCGTCGGGGGATCGCAGGAGAGATACACGAGACGGCGCGGCTTCAGACGAAGGAGCCCGGTGAGAGCCTCCTTACTGAGGCCAGTCCGCGGTGGATCCATCAGCACGAAGTCGTACTCATCAGGCGTGCTGGCGTCCAGAATCGCTTCAGCCGAGCCTTGCCGGAATCGGCACCGGCCGACGTGATTCACCCGCGCGTTGTAGCGGGCATCCGCCAGCGCCGCCGGGTTGGCCTCCACCAACGTCACCAAGGCCCCGCCGCGCGCAAGCGGCAGCCCGAAGTTGCCGATCCCCGCATAGAGTTCCAGCACACGTAGCGGCGCGCGGTCCTGCCCTGTCAGAGCCCAGTCGGTCACGGTCTCGACCAGCATCTCGTTCAGCCGCCAGTTCGCCTGCACGAACGCCCGATCGCTGCACCGCAGGCGCAGCCCCGCCACCTGCTCGGTCAGGGCGGTCTCTCCATCCACCCACCGACGCTGCTGGAGACCGCGCCCGGCGATCATCACCTGCCCCTTCAACCCGTCCAGCCCGGTCCGCACCCGCTCAAACCAGCCTTCGGCCTGCCGGCGCGTGCAGCGCTCGGCCTCGTACTGGATCACTCGCTCTCCTGTCGCGACCGAATAGCCGAGGCGGACCTCTTGTATCAGTGCCGCCATCAACCCTGATCCAGCGAGCGCGCGATTGAGATGCGCGACGGCCTCGTTGAGGCGCGGCGCCAGCAACGGACACGCGGCGATCGGCACCAGCCGGTGGCTGCCTTCCTCGTGGTAGGCCAGGCTCGCCGTCTTTCCTTTGGGAGTGACCACCGCCAGCCGCGCGCGATGACGGTAGCCATAGACGTCAGGGGACGCGATGAGGGGCGGCACGGCCAGATCGACCAGCCCGCCGAGCCGGACAAGCGTTTCTGCAAGGATGTCTCTCTTGAGTTCAAGCTGAGCCGTCGGCGACGCATGCTGGAGCTGGCACCCGCCGCACTGCCCATAGACCGGGCACGGCGCGTCCGTCCGGTGCGGCGACGACGTCACGACTTCGAGGAGACGGCCCTCCGCATATCCTTTTTTGACGCGCTCTGGCTGGATGCGGACCGACTCGCCCGGCAGCACGCCCTCGACGAAGATCGCCAGCGACCCGTCATGCGCCAGCCCCTTGCCCCCATGGACCAGCTTGTCGATCTGGACGAGAACGGTTTTGTCGGATTGGGTGACTTGGGAGGGCATTGCGAGGGGTCCGAGTCTACTGAAAGTTTGATTCGAGATCCTGATCAAGGACAAACACAATGATACGCTCACCAATATTGGTGTCGATATCGGTAAAGAGCGCAGTGGCTTTCAATCCTGTGATCTCACTAATCTCCTCGCAGAGCTTTTTCCGCCCCTGTGCAATCAGTGTCTGGCGCACCCGCTTGACCATCTCGATCCCGTCCTCGCTCTTGGCCAGCTGGCGCTCGGCAGGGGTCAAGACCCCCTTCAGCCTGACGAGAATGATATCCCGCACGATGAAAGCCCGCACATCCTCCGGCCCTCGACCCATGAATTCCTGTTCGAACTTGATGATGGAGTTTCGGATTGCGCCTTCGATTTCGCCCTTCGTTCGCCCATTTTTCATGCCGTTCGATCCTTTGGTTGCCACGCTGCCAGATTATAGGGACACAGCCTGCCTGAGAACAAGTTGAGAGTGGATAGGTCTCTCGCCTCATCGGTGGGGAGACCAGAAGACCCAAATCGGCCCCAGACGCTATTTTTCGATTGCTCGATCCGTGTTGGTCTGGTATCAGTAAGCCGTTACATACGGTGGTGCCACCGGTCCTTGTACCCGTAAAGACCGGTAGAGCCATCGTCCCTTAGGTTACACTAAGCAACGCTAAGGCAGGTAGGGTAGCCGGTTCCCACTTCAGAGGGACCGGCCACAGTGCAAGCCAACCGCGTGCTCCTCGGATACGCTTCGAGGACGCCGGCTGGCTTTTTTGTTTCGGGAGCTGAACAACGCATGCCCTTTGTGATTCTCGTCCCGTTGCTTCCTCTGTTGGCCGCGTTGATCGTCGTGATCGGCAGCGATTGTTCGCGACACGCGCGCGCGCGAGTCGCCGCCTGGCCGATCGGCGCGGCATTCTGCGTCGCCGTCGCCACGCTTTATTTTGTCGCGACACAGGGCACGATCGCGATTCGTTTCTACGATCCCGCGTCGTTGGCCTTGATCGCCGTCCCCGTCGGCTTCTACATCGATCGGCTGAGCGCGGTCATGATGGTCTTGATCTCTGGCGTCGGGACGATCATCTATACCTATTCCGTCGGGTACATGTACCAGGACCCTCAGGAGTCCCGGTATCTCTTCCTGGTCGCATTCACCACGTTCGTGCTGCTGTGCATGGTCTCGAGCGCGAACCTCGTCATGCTGTTCGTGTTCTGGCAGCTACTGAGCTGTCTGCTCTATCTCCTGGCCCACAACCACGCGCATGCAGCGACGTTGGCGGGCGCCTATAGAACCTTTACGCTCCTGCGGGTCGGCGACGTCGCATTTCTCGCCGGGCTTGTCCTCGCCCATTCGCTGTACGGCACGTTGGAGTTCCCGACGCTGTTCACCAAGGCGATCGAAACCCCCGTCACGCTGTCGCCCTTGCCGGGATGGGACATCCACGGCGCGACCGCTGTCACGTTGCTCCTTTTTATCGGCGGCATGAGTAAGTCGGCGCAGTTTCCGATGCACATCTGGCTGCCCCGTTCGCTCTATGCCCCCACGCCGGTGCATGCGTTGCTGCATGCGGGCATCATCAATGCCGGCGGCTTCCTGATCAACCGATTGGCGCCACTCTTCGGGCTCAGCTCGACGACCCTGCACGTGGCGTTCGTCGTCGGCACCATGACCGCCATTCTCGGCGCCGCCATGATGCTGGCGCAGAACGACATCAAGAAAACGCTCGGCTTCTCCACGATCGGCCAGATGGGTTACATGATCATGGAGTGCGGGTTGGGCGCGTTTTCCCTGGCGGTGTTTCATCTGATCGCGCACGGAATATTCAAGGCCACCGTGTTCTTGAACTGCGGCAACGTCATCCACAAGGCCCGCCAGGAGCCGGCCTTCCCCCATACGGACCATGAGGCCGCGGAACAGAGTTTCTCTCGGCTCACCTGGACGACGGGATTCGTGACCACGCTGTTGATTCCGCTGCTCATCCTCGTCGTCACGCACGGCGTGCTCCACATCCCGTTGCTGGAATCGCAAGGTGCCGTGATCTTCCTGTTCTTCATTTGGATCACCTCCTCGCAAGCCATCTTGACGCTCACACGATTGCGCGCCGTGGCCTCCTGGAAAGTGTCGGCTGCGATGTTACTGACGCTCCCGTTCATCGTGTTCGTGTATCTGTTCGCCGTACAATCCTTCACGGCGTTTCTGTACCGCGATCCGCAGGAAGTCGCGTCCTACTTTCTGGCTGCGGCGCTTCCACGCTGGCTCTTTGACGTGATGATCGCCATAGCGACGCTGATGACGATCTTCGGCTGGACGTACCTGTATATGCGCGCCCACGGCCGCACGATGTGGACACCGGCCTGGATCGAAGGCCTCCGGATCCGGCTCTATGTGTTGTTCATGAATCGGCTTTACGCCGACGAGCCCTACGAACTATTCAGCCAAGCCGTGATGCGTCTCGTCCACCGATTTGACAAGCGTGAGCAAGGGTGGTCGCAATGATGGAGGGGGCGATCATTTCTTGGTTGTCGGCCGGCGTTCCTCTGCTGGGTGCAGTGTTGAGCCTCGCAGTCTGGTCCAAACCGGACCGGCTGAAGGTCTCGGCAATCCTCGTGTCCCTCGTCAGTCTCGGAGCGAATGTAGGACTGAGCGGCTCATTGACCACTCCGCCCGAGGGCATGTTGCTGCTCTACCTGCTTCCGTTGGCCGCCTGTGTGTCGCTCTTGGGACAGCCGGTTCACTCCGACCATCGACCTTCGTGGATCATGACTTTGCTATTCCTCGGACTGGGACTTGGCGTCCTGACGAACCACAACGTCGTTGGTCAGAGTTTTTTGCTCGTGCTGCTTGGGTCTCTCATCGCGCTGCTGTTCCGACACCATACTGCGTTATGGCCCATCTCCTGGCGGGGGATCGGCACCTACGGTGTCGGCGCCTTGTGCGTGGGGGTCTCCGTCATCACCGGCCCGCCGATCTCTGCGGTAGCGTCCCTTCTGACGTGCGCCATCCTCTTGCCGCTTGTGCCGTTTCATGAGGGCCACGTCACCGCGCTTACCCGATTGCCCGGCGGCTTGCCGTCGTTCGTTGTGCTGCTGTTGCCCGCCCTGGGCGTGCACGGGCTGACCACGGTCGTCACGGCAGTGCCGGAGGTCGCCGCCCGGACCGTGAGCCTCTTTGCGTTGGCGGGATCGCTCTACGGGGCGATCAAGGCGTTGGCGCAATCGCGGGTGCGGCTGTTGCTCGCCTACAGCAGCCTGTCGTTTTTTTCCATTCTGTGGTGGTTCGTCGCCGCAGCCCGAACCCCGACGCCCAGAGTTGCGGTCTTTGTGGGCGCCGTCGGGCTTGTGACGAGCGGCCTCTTGGTCGCCTGGCAAGTGATCCGCACGAGATACGGCGACGATGTGGACCCGCAGGCCATCAGCGGCTTGGCGTTCACGATGCCGCGATACGCCGTCCTGCTCTCGCTCCTCGCGCTGGCCGCGATGGGGCTGCCTCCGTTTGGCGTGTTCGCCGGTTTTATGGGCCTGCTCCTGACGTCGTCCCTTACGCCTTCCGTCGGACTGTTTGTCACGCTGGTAGCCTGGCTCACCGCCTCTTGGTACATCATGCAGATGGTGCAGCAATTGCTCTTCGGAGTGAGGCGACCGGATCTGCGTTACACCGATCTGCTCCGGACCGAATTCGCCTCCCTGATGATGGTCATCCTGGTCCTGCTCGCGCTGGGGGGGGCGTCGTCGAATCTGTGGGGGCCTGAGCAAACCGCACCGCCGACGAGCGCGAACGTGGAAGCGATTACATGGAACAAGTAGAGAATCGGTCCGACATCGAAACGAGACGGATGGAGCTGCGAGGCATCGTCCGCCTCGCCGGCGAAGTCATCGCGCAGTACTGGCCGATGCGGACCTTCGTTCACCACAACCCGCTTCACAGTCTGGAATATCTTCCGTTTGAAGATGCCGTCCGGCGCGGCCAACAGTTCCTGGGAGGCGACGGCTACCTGCCCAGCCACGTCTATCGTGGCTACCTGAAGACGGGCCGGATTCAAGCCGCGCATCTCGACGCCGCGGTGAAGCCGCTCGTCCGTGACAAACACGTCGTCATCGGAACACACAGGATCACACACGGCGAGGTCTTGCGCGCGTGCCTGGCTGAAGGTCTTTGCACGCCCATCAAGGAGCCGCTCGATGATCAACTTCCTGATCCCTCGCGCAATTTGATCGACCGCATCGCGGCGAACCTCGCCTCCGTGCTGACGTTTCCAGACCTGCGTGAGCGCATCCGCGCAATCGCGGAGGGCGACCGGGCGGCACTGGGACGCTGGCTCACCCTCTCGCACTGGTGCGACGATACCTTCGGCACGCAGATCGTCCGGCAGATCAACGACCAACTGATCAAGTGGTGCGAGGCCTTCCTGGACGAAGGCCATGCGACCTGGTCCATGCCGGAACGGGAGAACGGATTGTACGGCGCATGGAAAGTGCTGGCTGCACAGGAATGGTCGCTCTGCGGGATTAAACACAGCCGCAGAAAAATCGCCCGACTCCCCGACCATCCCGAGGACGCCCTCCTCGAAAGTCTGGATGCGCTCGGCATTCCGTCAGACCTGCGACAGGACTATTTGTCCTTGCAGCTGACCGCGCTACCCGGCTGGGCCGGCTTTATCAAGTGGCGCGAACAACAACGGGACTATCCCTGGCAGCGGGCGTATCCGGCGAGCCTCGTGAAGTTCCTCGCCATTCGCCTTTGGTACGCGCGAGAATTGGTTCACAAGGCCTGCCGAAACGAACTTGGTATCGAAGGCCGGTATGACGCCGTCAGTGCCTACATGCAGAACCATCCGGAAGAGTATTATTTGAGACGCCAACGAGTCGCCGGTCGCTTGCCGGCGCTTTATGCCGAGGAAGTTGATCGGGTTCGGCATCAGAAAGGAAATGGCTGGGGCGCCGTGATCGAACGCTATCGGACCGAGGTCGTGCCACGCCAGGTGGTGGCGGCCAGGCGAGGCGCAGCCAGGCGGTTGCTGGCGCTCGCTCACGCATTGGAGATCGAGCCGACACTGCTGACCGAAAGTGCTCCCGCCGACCTGAAACAATTGTTCGACTGGGTCGAAGCCTTCCCGGAGTCGGACCATGGACCTGTCTGGCTGAAGGCCTTCGAAGCCGGTTATCAGGACCGCCTGCTCGGACGGATGTGGACGCAATCCCGGCGGCCCCCTGCAGACGAGGAACGGGCGCCGCCGACCCGCCCCTGTTCTCAATCGGTCTATTGTCTTGATGTGCGGTCCGAGCCGTTCCGCCGGCATCTTGAATCAATCGGCGCGCACGAGACCTACGGCTTCGCCGGGTTCTTTGCCGCTTTCATTCTCTATCGGGCATGGGGGAAGGAACACGACACGGAGCAGTTCCCGGTTATCATGCGCGCGAAACATGAAGTGCGGGAGATCCCCCGGAGTTATCTGGACCATAGGGTCTCACAACACGAGGCCCGCACCAAGTGGGTCCGCGCAGGCCACACGCTCTTACACGACCTGAAAGAAAACGTCGTGACGCCCTACGTCATGGTGGAATCGCTGGGCTGGTTCTACGGCGTGCCCATTCTCGGCAAAACATTGCTGCCGTCGCTCTACCGGCGCTGCACCGCCTGGCTACGGCATCTCTTCGTGCCGTCGCTTTCGACCACGCTCACCATCGACAAGCTGGCGCCGGCCGAAACAGCGGAGATGCTGGCCGCGGAGCAGCAGGCCCTGGTGAGAAGGGCGTTGCAAGAGCGCACCGGGGTGCGCCGCTCGCGCATCACCCACGACCTCGTCGAGGCCTTACGGCAGCGAGCCCTCAACGGTCAAGAAAACCTGGGCTCCTCGTTGCTTGAGGCAGCGCACCGCGCGGGGCTCTCGACGGAGACGCTGAACACCCTCATCGAGGCGTTGCGCCGCGATTACGACCTCAATGCCCGCTCGGCCTCCAGGCACAAGGAGCGGATCACGCGCATGGGGTTCACCATCGAGGAACAGGTCCTCACGGTCGACACGGCCTTGCGCATGATGGGACTGACGATGAACTTTGCGCGGCTCGTCCTGTTCTGCGCGCACGGCAGCACGTCGGACAACAACCCCTACGAGTCGGCCCTCGATTGCGGCGCCTGTGGCGGCAACGAAGGGAAGCCCAACGCCCGCGTGCTCGCGATGATGGCGAACAACCAGAAAGTGAGAGAAGGGCTGCTCAAGACCGGCATCAAGATTCCGCCCGACACGCACTTTCTCGCCGGCCAGATGAACACAACGACCGACGAGGTTCAACTGTTTGACCTGGAAGACGTGCCGCCGACGCATCGAGCGGACCTATCACGGCTCCAGGAAGATCTCAGGGAAGCCGCCGAACTCACGCGTCAGGAACGATGCGCGCGGTTTCCCGACGTCCGGCGAGCCTTAAAGCGCAAGAACGCGACATCTCACGTCCGTCGACGGGGCTCCGACTGGAGCCAGGTCAGGCCGGAGTGGGGTCTTTCGGGTAATGCGGCCTTCATCATCGGGCGACGAGAACTGACACGAGGGCTTGACCTCGAAGGACGCGTCTTCCTGCATTCCTATGATTATCGCCTAGACCCTAGCAATCGGCTGCTCGAAGTCCTGTTGACCGCCCCGCAAGTCGTGGCCCAGTGGATCAACATGGAACATTACTTTTCGGCCGTCGACAATGAGACATACGGAAGCGGCAGCAAGGTCTATCACAACGTCGTGGGGCGGCTCGGCATCATGTCGGGACCTTGGAGCGATCTCCGGCTTGGATTGGCTAGGCAAACAGTCATGAACGGCGACGTACCGTACCATGAGCCGATGCGGCTGTTGACGATCATTGAGGCGCCATGTGAATGTATCGATAGGCTGATCGCACGCCATGAAATATTGCGGCATTTCTATCACAACAAGTGGGTACACCTTGTCACGCTCGATCCCGAAGAGTGGATATGGTACCGGTATCGACAGACCGGAACATGGAGCGTCATAGAGAATCAGTCTAACCGTCGGGCATTCACTGAGTCATAGGCCGGAAAGGAGTCCGTTGATGGGTTTGACATTGCATCCGATGAAGGAAATTCGTGTAATCGTCGCGGGAGACCACCAGGCGTTTGTGACCGATCTGCTCGATCGTGTCAAGGCAACCGGCTACACCATTATCGGCAATGTGTCCGGGAAAGGTCACCACAGCGTTCACGAAGCACACTTCATGTTCAGCGAGCAGGAAAGTCTCGAAATGATCATGACTGTCGTACCGGAAGAGAAAGTCGAACCGCTCTTGGCCGGGTTGCGGCCGCTCTTCGAACGGCACTCCGGCGTCATGTTCGTCACCGATGTCGCGGTGAGTCGACGCGAGTATTTCGGCAAGCAGCCGGCCGGCTCATGACCCCTGATCTTGCGAGTTCCTGCCGGGACTAGCCGGGACGGCAGTGACATAGCGTACCGACAGCTCGCCCCCTCTACGTTGCTTGATGCAAACACTTGCTACGTTCGCTACGTCTTCAGCTTCTCGCCGAACAGCTTGCGGAGCTTCGCGACCTTCGGATTGACCACGGCCACGCAGTAGCCCTGCGTCGGGTTCCTGGCGAAGTACTCCTGGTGATAGTCCTCGGCGACGTAGAAGGGTCCGGCGGGGACGACCTCGGTGACGATGGGATCGTCGAAGACCTTCTCCTTCGTGAGGCCCGCGATCACGTCTGCGGCGACCGCCTTCTGGTCCGGCGAGTGGTAGAAGATCGCCGACCGGTACTGGGTGCCGACGTCGTGGCCCTGGCGGTTGAGCGTCGTCGGGTCGTGGATCGCGAAGAAGACCTCGAGCAACTCGCGGTAGGAGACGACGTGGGGATCGAACGTGATCTGCACCGCCTCGGCGTGGCCGGTGCGGCCCGTGCAGACCGCCTCGTAGGTCGGATTCGGGTGCTTCCCGCCGATGTAGCCCGACTCGACCGACTCGACGCCCTTCATCCGGTCATAGACCGCTTCCAGACACCAGAAGCATCCCCCGGCCAGCGTGGCGATTTCTTTCATGATGGTCTCCCGTAGTCCATGTCAGCAGCAAGGTGCGGCTGTTATAGCACCGACGACCGCCGCGCGGCTAGCAGGAATTCCTTCAGGGCCACGGCCTGGTTGTGCTGCTCGTCGGCTGCGCCGTACACCAGCGTGACTGTCTTTCGGCGGGAGAGCTTGGCCAGCTCTTTGAGAGCCTCGATCTGTCCTGAGCGTTTCAGCTCCGTCCGGTAGCGGGTGCGAAACGCTTTCCATTTGGCGGGATCGTGCCCGAACCACTTGCGGAGCGGCGTGCTCGGCGCCAGGTCCTTCCGCCAGTCCGCAAGGCGCGCCCGCTCCTTGCTGATCCCCCGCGGCCAGACCCG
>VBOK01000225.1 GCA_005877565.1 Nitrospirota bacterium | reverse complement strand
TCGTCTTGCGACAGGCCGAGGACGGCGGCATCCGGGGGATCGTCATCATTGCGCGGGATGAGGGGCCGGGCATCCCCGACGTGAATCGAGCCATGGAGCAGGGCTATTCCACCTCCGGCGGTCTAGGGCTGGGTTTGCCTGGCGTTCGACGGATCATGGACACGTTTGAAATCGTCTCCGAGGTCGGCAAAGGGACTGTCGTCACGGCCGTGAAATGGAAACGCTGAACAAGCTCATCATTGAATGGGGGAATGCCTCGCTGACGCTGGCGGGCGAGGTTGAATCCGGGGACAAGCATGTGGTCAAGGTCTTTCCTCATGGCGCGTTGTTGGCAGTCATGGATGGTCTGGGCCATGGAAAGGAGGCAGCAGCAGCAGCGAATCTAGCGGCCAGGATTCTGCAGACCGCAAACAATGAGTCCCTCATTTCGCTGCTCAAGCGCTGTCACGAATGTTTGCGCTCCACGCGGGGTGTCGTGATAAGCTTGGCAGCCTTCAATGCCGTGGAGGAGACCATGACCTGGGTTGGCGTTGGCAATGTTGAGGGTGTCCTGCTGCGGGCAGGTCCCGCCATCGATCCGGGATACGAGTCCCTGATGCTGCGGAACGGCGTGGTCGGCAGCCGTCTACCGTTGTTACATGCGTCTATTGTCCCCGTGATGCGGGGCGACACCCTGATTTTTGCCACCGATGGCATCCACCGTGAATTTACGCAGCGCCTCGCCCTGGGTGATGGGCCCCAACAGCTTGCTGATAAGATCCTTGGCCGGTACGCCAAAAGGACAGACGACGCGCTCGTGCTGGTGGCGCGCTATGTGGGAGAGGCATCATGAACGATACGCTGTGCGACTTGAGGGACCACTATACCCGGAACCTGCAAGATTACCTAGCGGAGGCGGGGGAAACAAACCTGCATCGTGCCTATGAGTTGGGGCGCCAGGCCCTCGCTGAAGGTCTCGGCATCCTGGAAATGGCGTCGCTGCACCACCACGCGCTGGCGACGGTCGCAGGCAACGTCCGGGCGCCGGAAGAGATGACGAACATCAGCAAGTCGGCGGAGACTTTCTTCGCGGAAGCGCTGTCGCCATTTGAGATGGCGCACCGGGGCTTTCGCGAAGCCAATATGGCGCTCCGCCAATCGGAAGAGCGGTATCGCAGTCTGGTCGAGAACGCGAAGGATGTCATCTACACCCTTTCAACGGATGGCAGGATTACCTCGTTGAACCCGTGTTTTGAAACGATCACAGGCTGGCCTCTGGCCGACTGGATGGGCAAACCGTTTGCGCCCATTGTTCATCACGATGACCTGCCGGTCGCGCTGGAGTTCTTTCAGCGCGTCTTGCGGGGCGAGACTCTGCCGATTTTTGAACTACGCGTCCGGGTGAAGTCGGGGGAATACATCCATGGTGAGTTTACCAAGACTCCTCTCATCAAAGACGGACAAGTGGTGGGCGTGCTGGGGATTGGGCGCGACATCACCGAACGGAAGCGCGCCCAGGCGGCCTTGCGTCGGCTGAATGAGACCCTGGAGGAGGAAGCCAAACGGATCGCCCACGCGCTCCATGATGAAGCGGGGCAACTGCTCGCGTCCGTATATATCGCCCTGGAGGGAGTTGCCCGGAACGTGGCCCCCACCGCGAGTCACCAACTCAAGGCAGTCACGGTCCTCTTGGACCAAATCGAGGTTCACCTGCGCCGACTCTCCCACGAGCTGCGCCCCACGATCTTGGATGACCTGGGACTGGTCCCGGCTCTCGAATTTCTTTCAGAAGGCGTATCGAAACGGACGAAGCTTCAGGTGACCGTCGAAGGCCTGACGATAGGCCGACTGACCACCCCTGTCGAGACGGCTCTCTATCGGATCGTGCAGGAGGCCCTGAATAATGCGACCAGACACGCGCAGGCCAGCCGTGCGACGATCCGACTGGAGCAGAACGGTCATCTGATCCGGTGTCTCGTTTCTGATGACGGGATCGGCTTCGACGTCCCGGCCGCCTTAAACAAGAAGGGCGACAAGGGCCTCGGGCTCATCGGAATACGAGAGCGACTCAATGCGATCGGAGGCGTCTACCGAATCATCTCCGCTCCCGGTCAAGGGACAACTCTTCAGGTCGAGATTCCTCTGGAGGCCCAAGATGCCACTCAGGATCCTGTTAGCCGATGACCATTTGATCGTCAGGCAGGGCTTGAAAACGCTCCTTGAGCAAGAGCACTGCACTGTGGTTGCCGAAGCGGGGGACGGCCGCGAAGCGATCCAGCTTGCCCAGAAGCACCATCCTGACATTGCCGTTTTGGACCTGGCGATGCCGCAGTTGAACGGTCTGGATGCGGCCAGAGAAATCGTGAAGGTCTCGCCGGAGACAAGAACCATCCTGCTGACGATGCATACGGAGGACCCGTACGTCGTGGATGCGCTTCGGGCTGGCGTGAGAGGGTACTTGTTAAAGACCCAGGCCTCGACCGATCTGATGCAGGCGGTCCACGAGGTGTCCAGGGGAGCGGTCTATTTGAGTCCGGGCATCTCCGGGGCAATCGTTGATGCCTATCTGGCCAAGACAGATTTTCCCCCTGATCCTCTGACCCCGCGGGAACGGGAGGTCCTGC
>VBOK01000069.1 GCA_005877565.1 Nitrospirota bacterium | reverse complement strand
TGGTCGTACACGGATACGGTGTCGTCGGTGAACCCCTGGATCATCTCGCACTTGTAGTCCTCGCCCCGCTGCCGGAAAAACTTGATCGCCTCCTCCCGCTTCATCTCACGTCGCCGGAACGGCTGGTTCGCCCGGATGATCTCCTGGATACGCGCCTCGATCTTTTCCAGGTCCTCAGGAGTGAACGGACGCTCGTACGCGAAATCGTAATAGAAACCTTCTTCGATCGGCGGCCCGATGGTGAGTTTCGCGGGGGGAAAGAGGTCCTTGACCGCCTGCGCCATGATGTGGGCGCTGCTGTGGCGGTAGACTTCCTTACCCTCCGGCATCTCGAAGGTCACCGGGCGAATGTCAGCGTCAGCCTCCAGCGGGCGCGACAGATCCACAGGCTTGCCGTCCACCAACGCCGCGATCACACCCTCCGGCAGCTTTCCGCTCGGAAGCGCAAGCGCTTCCCCTGCCGTCATGCCTCTCGGAGCGCTTTTTCTGGTTCCGTCAGGATAGGTGAGACTGATCGAGGCGGTGGGTTTTTCTGGTGTGCCGGCCAATGGTTCTCCAAATGAAAAAAGATCCTTCGCTGCCTTGGCTCCTCCCGTTGACTGGGATTTATGGTAGGCGCGGACGGTCTTGAACCGTCGACCTCTACCGTGTCAAGGTAGCGCTCTCCCCCTGAGCTACGCGCCTAACACGACGCGGCATGCTAATACGCGGGCCGCGGCCTAGTCAAGGCTCAACGCCGCGTCGATACAGGACAAAATTAGGTTTGCTCACTGGGAAATTTGATCCGCGCGCTCAGCGCGGTAAGAAGCGTTCATGGCTGGATGCGCCTTCTGACAGCGAGCTAAGCCGTATGCCTAGCGCTCGCTCTCGATCTCCTGCGGAGCGAGGCTCTCGCTCTCCACGATCCGTGACGGCTCGTTGTGGTTTAGCGTCCTCAACGAATACACCACTACCGATCTGTCTTTGCCCTTGACCTTGACCGTGCCGAGGCCTTGGATCAGGATGTGCCCGAGCCGGCCTCCACTGTCGGGGTCGCCCTCGGTCGCAAGGATTGGTTTGATGTGCTCCAGCGTGTATTCGCTGATCACGATCGGGGCCTTGAATTTCCGCGTCAAGCCCTCGACCCGCGCGGCGAGATTGACGTGATCGCCGATCATCGTATAGTCCATCTTTTTCCCTTCGGCGCCCATGTTGCCGACGAGAGCTTCTCCAGTATTGATCCCGATTCCGTTGTCCAGCGGGACTTTCCCTTCCGCGCGCCACTTTGCCTGGAGTTCTTCCAGCCGCTTCCGCATGTGCAGGGCGCACTTGATCGCCAGTTCCGCGTGATCAGGCTGGTCGAGCGGGGCTCCCCAGAAGACCACCACGGCATCACCCACGAACTTGTCGAGCGTGCCATTCCATTGGAAGACCACCTCGGTCATGGCGCCCAGATATTCGTTCAACTGGGTGACCACCTCCTCGGCCGTGCGCCGCTCGCTGAACGTCGTGAATCCCACAACGTCGGAGAACAGCATGGTCAGCTCCCTGCGGTGGCCGCCCAGACGCGCCTTTTCGGGATCCTTGATGAGCTCGCTGACGATCCGGGGGCTCACGTAGCTCGAGAACATGGCTCGGATCTCCTTGGCCTGCTTTTCTTCGGTCATGAACTTCAATACGGTTACGGAGGTAAAGACCAGCCCCACCGTCAGCAGGGGATACACAGCACCGACCCAGAGACCGTGCGCGACGAACAGGTACTGCGCGAGCACGATATAACCAATGGTTGCGGACACCGCAAGGGCCATACCCTGCAGGGCGCGCATACGTGTCAACGCAGTACCGACCCCTAAGCCGAACAGAAGGATCAGTCCGAAATCCGTCGGATCGGCCCACACGCTCCGGTACAAGAACCGGCGATGGAGAATGTTTTCGACGACGGTGGCATTTTTCTCGACCCCGGGGAAATTGGCAGAGAACGGGACGGCCTTCTGATCGTATGTGCCGAGGGCCGAGGCCCCGATCAGCACGGCCTTCCCTGTGAAGGTTCCCGGAGGGAACCGCCGGTGAATCACGTCGGTCGCCGAAACATGCGGAAGGCTCCCCTCTGGGCCAACGTGATCGATCAGCATCCGCGCTTTCTGGTCAGTTGGGATAACGACCTCGCCAAGGCGTACCCCTACTCCCAGAATCAGCGACATCCGGTCGCGTGGCACGCCGAGATAGAGCCGCGCGACCTCCAGACCAAACGACGGGTAGTACTCTTGCTCGGTGCCATACCGGATGGCCAGATATTCGTGCCGGGTGATGCCGTCGAGATCGGGGATGCTGAATACGTGTCCGAGGCTCACCGCTGCATCGGCGAAATGCTTGAGGGGCGGGATCGAGTCTGTGGCCTGATACGGCTCGAGGGCTTCCCCGCTGCGGGACTCCCGAACCAGCATGAACAGGGCTTTGTGGATAAATTCCGGCGCTTCGGGAAACCTGGGCTTTGTTGTGGCGATGTTCTCCACCGGCACGATTAAAGGAAGCGCCAGCACGACGTTGCCTGCTCTGTGCAGGCTCTGAGCAAACTGCGCGTCGGTGTTGGCAGCTTCCATCTTGCTTCGCAGGATCGCCTGGAGCTCTGAGGAAGCTTTCTTCTCCAGGCCAGCCGCCTGGCTGATTTCCCCAAGCCCCTTTAGGTACTCTGTCGCCTCGGATTCGCTGAAGATGACATCGTAGCCGACCACCTTGGCGCCATCTTCCCTCAGGGCCTCGATAAGGCGGGCGTGTTTGTCGCGCGACCAGGGCCAGCGACCCAGCTCTCGGATGCTCGGCTCGTCCACCAGCACGAGCTTAACCTCATGGCCTGCAGGACGAGGGCCGCGCAGTACGAATCGGGTGTCGAGGGAGGCGTCTTCCAGTCGGACGAGCAGATAGGGTTTCAGCATGAACAAGACTAGCATGACGATCGTGACAAGCACGGCCAAGTCAAGCCCCAACCGTTCGATTCGCTTTGTCTTCCCGAGCCAGACCGTAAGCATGTGATCGCTATTCTCTTACTGCACCCGTTGAGGCAGAGTAGTCACTGCGCGAGCTTAAGTCAATGTTCGGCTTGTGCTGACTGGCGAGACTCATTAAGATGGACGCCATGCTTGGGCCCAGCCAGAGACCTTGGTGGCACGCAGCCTGCCCGGCCGTGATTCGGTATGCCGCATGGTGGGCTGTCGGAGCAGTGGTGCTGGCGACCGGTTCCCAGGCGTTTGCTGAATCCCTCTCGACGTCTAACACGTCCGACCCCATTAAGGCCTTGATTAAGATTTGTGAACCGCCTCGCACCGGACACCCGCCCGGCGAGGAACCCCAGAACTGTTACACCAGGCATTTGCATGAACTCCTACGGACACAGGGACCGACCATCGCCATGCTCACGCTCTACCAACTGGCAGGCACCTCAGCAGGGTTTGGCAACTCCTGCCATGTGACCACCCACCACCTCAGCGAAGCCATGTATGCGCGGGTCGGAAATGTTGCCGAGGCGATGGCCCTCTGCCAGGAAGGCTGCGCCTACGCCTGCCAGCACGCCGTCCTGACGGCGTACCTCCGTCAGCTTCCCCAGGGAACGCCACCGGACTTCGAACGTCTCTGTCCCCAAGGCCAGCATGGTGATGGACTCACGCACTGGCAGTGCGCACACGGAGCGGGACATGGCCTTGTCCATCACTTCTCTGATGTCCAGCAAGCCTTAACGGCCTGTAAGGAGTTCTCGCTGCCGCTGGGACGAAAGTTCTGCGCCTTGGGCGTCTTCATGGAACGGTCCTTCGAGATCGTCAGAACCCAGAGCCCGCCGTCAGACCCACGTCACCACCTCAAGCTGTGTACTACGGTCGAGCCGCACCTCCGCAGCGACTGCTACTACTATTTCATCTCCCTCGTCTCGTGGGCCAGTCGAGGGTCAGTCCCGGCCATGTTCGAGGCCTGCGAGGCGCTCTCCGACGAAACGAAGCCGGGCTGTTACCGTGGGATCGGACGCACGCTTCTCGCGCAATACGTGGATCGTGAGGGCGAGGTCATACCTGCGTGTCGATCAGGAAAAGCAGTCTATGCAGCAGACTGTTGGCTCGGCTTCGCCAGCAACCTAGCTACAGCAAGAGGACTGGACCGTGGATTTACCTTCTGTGCGAAGCTGCCTGCGGAGGCGCGCATTCGGTGTTCGAAAGATCTGGGCGTCGCAATTCGACTACGCTGGGCCGACAGTGACCGCATCGCAGCCGAATGCCAAAAAGCAGGAGGGTCGCTCTACGTTCGCGCGTGCATTGATGTCAAGCTCAACGCCGGAGAGCCCATAGTACGCTCACCGTAACGCTCCTTTCCCTTCTATCAGCCGCCGTCATCATTGAGCGCAACTTGGGCACTCGGCTTGTGGGAGGGGCCTATCATTGACTGGTGGTAAATTGACTGGCAAATTGAATATCGATCTGCCCGGGGCGGACGGATCAATAGCATCCTTACCAGCCCCCGAGAGGACGCTTGGAGGTGTGACGCCTCCTGGAACCGGCGGAAGCGTTGGGGACAGCAGAATGGGTCCAGGGCCCCCAGCGGGAGGGGGCGGGACTCCCCCGACTGCCGTCGCCACCTGGCCTGGTGACTCCGGTTGTGGCACATCTGGCGCCTCCGTACTCGCAATCGCGCCCATCACCCCTGAAGGGACGCTCGGCGTGATGATCACGGGCGCGAACGGCGGCATCCCCGGCGGTGCGAAGGCATAGTTGCCCGGTGGCACCACTACTGTCTGCCCCCCGGAGGTGAACGCGACATTCCCGAAGTTCCCGATGTTCGCGACCCCTGTCCCGCCGGCCTGCAGTTCCGCCACTTCGAGGCCCTGGACGGACACCGGCCGGACTGTGCCGATCTCGCTCATGCCCATTTTCTGGCTGGCCTTCTCTTCAATCCACACCACAAAATAGGTGCCTCGCGCCGCGGCCACGGCCGTGGGCGTGTGCACCTCAAACCTGGATCCCAGTCCCGCAAAGAGCTTGCCTACCAGCGCCCGCGCCTTGCCCTGCACCAGCCGCAGGACCGTGCTCCGTTGGTCGTTGGCCGAATCGTAGATGTACTCGCTGACCTCCACGCGGCTGCTTTCCCCCACCGTCAGGATGCTGTCATCGTCGAACAGCGCCTTCGCACGGGAGTCCGCCTGCGTCTCGATCACATCCTTGAAATACACACTCTCCTGCAGCTTCACCGGCATCGCTGCCGGCTGGCCCACATGGACCACCGTGACCTTGCCGACGACCGCCATATATAACCCGACGGCCTGCTGCGTGAGCCCTTGCACGCCAGCCGGCCAGCCGATTGCCAGGGTCATTCCGACTCCCAGCAGCAGAACTGTGTATCGCAACGTGTGTCGCATGGCGCCCTCCTTAGAACCGCCCCGTCAGGACCAAGCCATAGATATTGCGCTTGTATTGAAAGGCAGCGATGTTGGAGTTGTCGTCGGTATGCACATACTGAAGCCCCAACGAGAAGTGGTCCGTCAACTGCCGCATGACCGTCGCGTAATAATTATAGACCTTGTCCATCCGGAAAACAGCCCCCCCCGGAGAGAATGAATTCGCATTGTCATACAGTTGGACATAATAGTCAAACCCGGCATCTACGATGATTTTATAGAACGGGGGCGAACTGACTCCCACCGACGCTTTATGCCCATGGTAGGCCCAGTCCGCTGCCGACGCCTGGAACGCCAGGGAGACGTTCTTCCCCGCCGTGATGTATTCGTCATACGCGTAGCCGACCCGGACATGCCCGGTATTCTTGGCAAAGAACCAATATTGCGTGGCGCCGGCCAGCCAGTCATGGCCATCACGGAACGAGTTGAACAAAAACCGGCCGTCCTGGAAATCCAGGGCTTGATACTTGAGTAGTACTTGCGTGAGCAGAGTCGGCGACTCCCTGACAGTGATCAGGGGAGCAATGGAGTGGGCGACGAGAAATGGCGAACGGCCCACCAGCACGTAATCATAGATGTATTGGAGGCGCGTCTGCACGGGGCCGGCCGTGTGCTGCACGAAGAAGGCCGGCGTATGCGACTCGACATCGAATTCGCTGAGGGTCCGATGGAAGCTCTGATACAAGGCATAACTGGCCCCTGCAATGAAAGGCCCCTGCTCGAAGGCTCGGACTTCCCCTCTCAGATAAAGGGCCGTCCGATAATCACTGTTCCGTGAGATGCCGGTAGGTCCGGCAGGAGGAGAGAATCCGCTCGGCAGCAAGACAACGTTGTCATCCCATTGGGAGCTGATGCTGAAGGTCAGATCCCATCTCTTCTGCCGCTGGAGGGACACTCCGGTCTTGATCTGCTCCAAGTAAGCTGCGGCCGACTTCCCGAACTCCGATTCCGGTTCCAGTTTCCGCGCCGCCTCGAATTCATCTCGGGCCTCATCCAGGATGCCCTGCTGGTAATAGGCCAGGCCGCTGTAGTAATGGGACGATGCGGACAGGTCAGGACCCAAGGTCATGGCGCGCATGAACCGTGGCGGCATCTGCTGGTACTCGGCCAGCTTGTAATGCGCGAGCCCTTGATAGTAGTAGACAAGGGCCTCCTTGGGGGAGACCTTTTCAGCCAGCGCGAGGCTGTCGAGCGCCTCGCGATACCGATCTTGGTTGTAGAGCACGATCCCCAAGCCCAAATAGGCACGACCGGAGCCTGGTTCCACCTCGAGCAACTTGCGGAAAACTGCCTCCGCCTCACCGTACTTCTTGGCACGGGTCAGCGACTGACCCAGATAGAAGGTGGCCTTGGGGTCGCCGGGTTTGCCTTCAAGCGCTTTGCGGAAGAACTTTTCGGCCGAGTCATACCGTCTTGACTCGAACTCAGCCAACCCTTTTGAAAAATTCAGATCATAGGTCTCTGAGGAAAGGGCGCCTTGCGCGTATGAAGAGGCAGTGATCAGGAAGATCGGAAAACTCAACAGGAAAACCCGGAGAATGTAGGAATTAAATGGGATCCGGAAGTCCGTAACTAGGCCTTCTTGGCGATCGGGATCTTGAGGTTGTGGATCTTCTTGCGCAGGGTGTTGCGGTTGAGGCCGAGCAGCGCGGCGGCCTGATTCTGGTTGCCGTGGGTCTCCTCTAGCACCAGCGTGATCAAGGGCTTTTCAACCGCCTTGACCAACAGCGAATGGAGGTCGGACCCAGCCCCCAACTTCATGCGGCGTACGAAATCGCGAAGCTTCGCGCCGATGAATTCCTCCAGTCCAAGCTCGTGATGGAGTCTCGTCGTGCCGCGAGGCGCCCTGTGACCGTTGCACAAGGCCTTGAGCGGTTCGGTGGCGCGACGGAGGAACGTGGTGCTCCCCACCAGCACCATCGAGGGAGTCCCTCCCAACGCGTCATTCAACAACTTCATCTCGATGGCCCAATCCTTTCGGGATTCAATGATCACGGCATCGAACCGGTGCTTGGGCGCTTTGCGGACCGCCGATGCCGCGTCCTTGGCGATGGTGACGACGCACTCGGGGCAATCCTGGCGGTAGAGCTCAACGAGGTCCGGGTTGGCGGTCAGCAACAACAGATAGACGACTTCTCGGGCAGGCATGCACGCTCCCGACGTTCTTTTCTGGAGAGGAGCGTACTAGTAGCAGCCTGACCGGAACCTGTCAAGGGGGAAAAATGCAGTCGCCCGGAACTTGTGTAAAATTTTCAGGGCTGAAAGACCAGACGCCCGTCCTTCTCGTCCACTCGCACCGTCTGCCCTTCTTTGACGGTCCCATCGAGGAGCTTGAGCGCGAGTGGATTGAGGATCTCCCGCAGCAGCAACCGCTTGAGGGGCCGGGCGCCGTACACGACATCGTAGCCGGCCCGCGCCAGGTGCTGCTTGACGCGGTCCGTAAGGACCAACGTGATGTGTTTGTCCTGCAACCGGCCACTCAGTTGCTTGACTTGTAATTCCACAATCGCCGCCAGTTGCTCGGGCGTCAGCGGGTGGAAGACGACGATGTCGTCGATGCGGTTCAGGAACTCTGGACGGAAGTGACCACGTAGCACTTCCAGGGCGCGGCTCCGCATCTCCGCTTCGTTGCCATCCGCCGCCGCTTCCTGGATCTCCCGACTGCCGACGTTCGAGGTCATGATCACCACGGTGTTCTTGAAATCCACCGTCCGCCCCTTGCCGTCGGTCAGCCGGCCGTCGTCCAGCAATTGCAGCAGCACGTTGAGGACATCAGGGTGCGCCTTCTCGATCTCATCCAGGAGGATGACCGTGTAGGGCCGCCGGCGCACGGCCTCCGTCAGTTGGCCGCCCTCATCGTAGCCCACGTACCCCGGCGGCGCCCCGATCAGCCGCGCGACCGCGTGCTTTTCCATGTACTCGGACATGTCGAGCCGGACCATCGCCTGCTCGTCGTCGAACAGGAACTCGGCCAGCGCTCGTGCCAGCTCGGTCTTCCCCACGCCCGTGGGCCCCAAGAAGATGAAGGACCCCATCGGCCGTTTGGGATCCTGGATGCCGGCCCGCGCCCGCCGGACTGCATCCGACACCGCCACGATCGCCTCGTCCTGTCCGACGACCCGCTGCCGCAGCCGGTCTTCCATCTGCACGAGCTTCTTCGTCTCGGTTTCGATCAGCCGCGTCACGGGGATGCCCGTCCACTTGGCGACGATCCGTGCGATATCGTCTTCATCGACTTCTTCTTTGAGCAGCCGCGACTCGCCATGCAGCTTCTGGAGGCGCTCGTTCTCCGCCTTCAACTGCTTCTCAAGCTCCATAATCCGCCCGTAGCGCAGCTCTGCCGCCCGACCGAGATCGCCCTCGCGCTCCGCGCGATCCGCCTCCATGCGCGCCTGCTCCATCTTTTCCTTGATCTCGCGGATCTTCTTGATGGCGTCCTTCTCGGCCTGCCACTGCGTCGTGAGCGTGTCGGTCTCCTCGCGCAATTGGACGAGCTCCCGCTCGATTCTCTCCAGCCGCTCCTGCGACTGGGCATCCTTGTCCCGCCGGATGCCTTCCCGCTCGATCTCGAGCTGGCGGATGCGGCGCATCCGCTCATCCAGCGGCGTGGGCATGCTGTCGATTTCCATGCGCAGGCGGGACGCGGCTTCATCCACGAGGTCGATCGCCTTGTCGGGCAGGAACCGATCCCTGATGTACCGCTTGGACAAGGTCGCGGCGGCCACGAGCGCCGCGTCCTTGATCCGCACCCCGTGGTGGACTTCATACCGCTCGTTGAGGCCGCGCAGGATCGAGACCGTGTCCTCCACGCTCGGCTCGGCCACGTACACAGGTTGGAACCGGCGTTCCAGAGCGGGGTCCTTCTCGATGCGTTTCCGGTACTCGTCGAGCGTGGTCGCCCCGATGCATCGGAGGTCGCCGCGCGCGAGCGCCGGCTTCAGCATGTTGGAGGCATCCATGGCGCCTTCGGCCGCCCCCGCGCCGACCAGAGTATGGATCTCATCAATAAAGAGGATGATCGAGCCGGCGCTCTCTTCGATCTCGCGCAGCACCGCCTTGAGCCGCTCTTCAAACTCCCCGCGAAACTTGCTGCCGGCGACCAGGGCTCCCATGTCCAGCGCGACCACGCGTCGCTCCTTGAGCCCTTCCGGCACATCGCCGTTCACAATCCGCTGCGCCAGCCCCTCCGCAATGGCCGTCTTGCCCACGCCCGGCTCACCGATCAGGCACGGATTGTTCTTGGTGCGACGGGAGAGGACCTGGATCACGCGGCGGATTTCTTCGTCCCGGCCAATGACCGGGTCCAGTTTGCCCTTGCGGGCCAGGTCGGTGAGATCACGGCTGTATTTCGCGAGGGCCTGGTACTTTTCTTCAGGTTCCTGGTCCGTGACGCGCTGGGTGCCACGGATTGCGGTCAGCGCGGCGTAGAGCCGGTCTTTCGAGACGCCCTGCCGCTTGAACACGCCAGCGGCTGTACCACCCGCGTCCATGATGGCCAGTAATAAATGCTCGGTGCTGAGATATTCGTCCTTGAACCGTTCCGCCTCCTGCTCGGCGGCGGAAAACACATCCCGGAGGCGTGGGGTGATGCCGGCGACGCCGGTCGCGCCAGACCCTGAGACCTGCGGGATCTTCTTGAGTTCCTGCTCGAGTGCACGCGCGAGGACGGCAGGGTCTGCGCCCAACTTATTCAGCAGGCTTTGCGTCAGCCCTTCGCGCTGGAGCACCAAGGCAAGCGCCAAGTGCTCGACATCGAGTTGCTGGTGGCCCGCCTTTTCGGCCAGTTTCTGGGCTTCAGCAAGGGCTTCCTGCGCCTTGATGGTCAGTCGGTCAAACCGGATCATCGGCTCTCCTTTCCAGGCCTCCGCAGTTCATGCAGGCTGTTGATTAAGCGATAAGATGTCGGAGGGAGAAGTCAAACCTCCTGTTCGAATTTTTATATTTTACCCACCCCCTTGACAAACCAATGAATACCGAGATATAAATCTCATAACCCTGTTTTCCTATCGGAGCAGTAGGAATTAACCATGTACTTCTCGGCTAAAGGAGAATACGGCATCATGGCCGTCCTGGACCTGGCGCTGGCGAACGGGTCCGCTCCCGTTCAGGCCAAGGCCATTGCGGATCGGCAAGGCATCCCCCTTCGTTTCCTGGAGCATATTCTGAGCGCGCTGAAACATGCCGGTCTCGTTGAGAGCGCTCGTGGCGCGCACGGCGGCTATCGCTTGGCCAAGCCAGCGAGCGAGATTCGTATTGGAGACGTGATCCAGGCTGTGGATGGCCCTATTGCGATGCCGGCCCGGGCGCTGCCCCGTCTCCGGAATGGAAACGGGCACCTGACCTGTGCCGCCGGGCGCGCGATCTCGAAGCACAACGAGCATTGATGTATCACATCTGACTCCAGCGCTAGGAGAGTACGTCCCATGAAGACGCCAACGACACGGACCGGGGCAACGACTTCGATCCCCCCTGACATCCTCCGGGAGATCGAGTCGTTCGAGGACGAGGCCACGAAGGTGCTTCGCGGCGAATTGGCCCAGGACCTGTTCCGGCCCTTCCGCCTCCAGCACGGGATCTACGGCCAGCGCCAGCCCGGCGTGCATATGGTCCGCATCAAGATTCCCTTCGGGGGCCTCAACTCCACACAGCTCCGGGTCATCGCCGAGATGGCCGACCGCTATGCCACCGGCGTCGGCCACGTCACGACGCGCCAGGACATTCAACTGCACTTCGCCGCGCTCGAGCACGTCGGGACGATCATGCGCCGCTTGGCCGAAGTCGGGGTGACCACCCGCGAGGCCTGCGGCAACACCGTCCGGAACGTGACCGCGTGCCATCTGGCCGGCGTCTGCCAGGGGGAGATCTTCGACGTGACGCCCTACGCCAAGGCGGTCTCGGCGCACCTCCTGCGCAACCCGCTCAACCAGAGCCTGCCGCGCAAGTTCAAGATCGCCTTCTCCGGCTGCCAGCACGATTGCGCCCTGACGCCCATCCACGACCTCGGCTTCCTGGCGGTCAAGAAGGCGGACGGGACCATCGGCTTCCGCGTCACGGCGGGCGGCGGGCTGGGCTCGACGCCGCGCATCGCGCACCTCCTGTACGAGTACCTGCCGATGGCGGACCTGCTGCCGCTGTGCGAGGCGATCCTGAAGGTCTTCGACAACCTCGGCAACCGGAAGAACCGCCACAAGGCGCGGATGAAGTTCGTCATCGAAAAGCTGGGCTTCGAAGAGTTCAAGCGCCGCGTCGAAGTGGAATTCGCCGTGACGCGCAAGAGCCATGAAGGCCGTAGCCTGACCCTGCCGACGGGCCTCGACATCCCGCCACAACTGATCCAGCCGGTCCGCTCCAACGGCGGAAACGGGGCGTCCAAAGGCAACGGGAGTGACGGCAGCACCGAAACGCCCTTCGACATGTGGAAGCGGACGAACGTCGTCCCGCAGCGGCAGCCGGGATTCTCGGCCGTCTTTATCCGGCTCGCCATGGGCGACATCACCTCCGCGCAGATGCTGGAAGTGGCCGACCTGATCGACGAATTTGCCAACGGGAACATCCGGACCACGATCCAGCAGAACCTGTGCATCCGCTGGGTCCCCACCGACAGGGTCAAGGACCTCTACGAGCGCCTGGTTGCTGTGGACTTGGGCGACCCCGGCGCCGAACTGGTCGAGGACATCATCGCCTGCCCCGGCACCGATACGTGCGGGCTGGGCATCACCTCCTCCAAAGGGCTGGCCCGCGCGCTCGTCGAGATCTTCCCGCCCGGACGGGTGCCGGAGGACCTGCGGGACGTGTCGGTGAAGATCAGCGGGTGCCACAATTCGTGCGCGCAGCACCACATCGCCACCATCGGGCTGCACGGCGTCGGGAAACGCATGGGCGCGCACGTGGCGCCGCACTACGAACTGCACCTCGGCGGCCGGATCACCGGCCAGGCCAAGATCGGGCAGATGACGGTCAAGCTCCCGGCCAAGAACGTCCCCGCGGCGCTCTCGCACATCCTCGCCGTCTGGCGCCGCGACCGCCAGGACGGGGAAAACCTGCTGGCCTTCCTCGACCGCACCGGCAAGGCCAAGCTGAAGGAGGAACTCATTCCCTTTACCATCCTGCCGCCATTCGAGGAGGACTCCTCGTAC
>VBOK01000068.1 GCA_005877565.1 Nitrospirota bacterium | reverse complement strand
CCCTGGATGGAGCGGCCGAAGCCTTTCTGAAAACCTATCTCGCCACAAGCCGCACGGATGTGACGACGCACCTGGCGTTTCAGAAGGCAGCGATTTGCCTGGAGCGCGCGAAGCGTGGTCTTGATAAGCAGACTCGCGGATGGCGCGAACTGGCCGAGGCGATGCTGGACGAAGGCCTTCGTATCCTGGACCGAGAGGCGAATTGATGATGCCGCTACTGGCCGCGCCGGCCGTGCCGACTGGGAAGTGAAGGAGGTTGTCGACCGTGAACCTCGTCGATGCGCTATCGGGGCGCGCCGGGCTGGAAGGCATCCAGTGGATGCTGCGCAGCGGGGCGCCGCGCAGGGCGTTGCGGCGCGAGCTGAGCGCGCTGCTGCCCACCCCGGACCTACTCGGGCCCTGTCAGTTGAGGTACGCCAGGTTCGGGCCATGCCGCAAGGTCACGGCCTACTACGACGCGTTCGTGCACCTCGAGGGCACCGAGGGATATTGTGCTCGCCCAGTCGCAGTTACCTGGGGATTGGATGGAGCCGCAGAGCGGAATCACGGAACGGCTGCTTGCGCCGAGAGCCAGGCTGAGGCAGTACGCCGTGGCGTGGCGGCCCCGTTCCGGCAGCTAGCGGCCGATGTCCCGGCCTGGGGCATGCAGGTCCAAGTCTCGCCGCTGGATGCGGACTTCCCTCAGCTCGTGCGTTTGTCCGATCCGTGCTACGCGCGCGACGTGGTCGCGGGCGCCTATGCGGCGAGTGGGGTCGCGCCAGATCAAGTCCCGGCCCGCCAGTACACCGTTACGTCCATTCGCTACCGTCCTGGCAAGCGCAACGTGCTGCGCTACGATTCCACGGACACAGCAGCGCGCGGGACTCTATTCGCCAAGTTATACCACAGGGAGAAGGGCGAGCGGGTCTTCCGCGTGGCAAGACAGGTTGCAGAATGGCTGGCAGAGCACGGAGAGGGCGTCACATCGGTGCGGCCGCTCGCGTACGTGACCGAGGACGCGGTTGTATTTTACCCGCGAGTTTCCGGCGCGCCACTCTCCGAACGCCTGCACCGCCCCGGTCAGGGCGTCGCGCGGTGTTTGAGGCGCGCCGGGGTGGCTCTCCACGCCTTGCACCACCTGCCCCAAGCGGTTGCCGGCCCCCTTCAACGCTATGACTTCGCGGCGGAGATTCGGGAAGTTGAGCGGGACATCGCTCACCTTCCCGCGCTGCTGCCCTCGGTAGGTGCCGTGATCAGGGCGATCCTCGACCGCGCGCGAGAACTGCACGAGCGGCTCCCCCAGGAGCCACCAACCTTCACGCACCGCGATTTCAAATGCGAACACCTGTTGGTCGCTCCTGGGGGGCTCACACTCATCGACTTCGATCGCTGTGCCTTGGCCGACCCGGCATTTGAAGTGGGGAAGTTCCTGGCCGATCTGCAGTGGTGGTTCACTGCCTACGACCACGACGGGCTGGAGCAGGCGCAAGAGCAGTTCATTGCCGGGTACGCCCCCGGCGCGCCGGAGGAGCGCATGGTCCGCGCCCGTCTCTACGAGGCAGTCGAGTTGGTCCAAATGACCGTGCTTCGAGCGCGCCTGTTCGAGCAGCACGCGGCGCGCCGAACTGAGCGGCTGATCGGCCGCGCCCAAGCCGTGATGAACAATCTTCAGCTTATCCTCTCCGGCCCCCCGAAGGGCATTGCGGGATCGGCTGAAAGCACTGCTGTCCGCTCCGGCCATGCTGGGGCCCTGTCGGCTACGGCGCGCGAGATTCAAGCCAGGGCGCAAGCTGACGGCCTACTACGACGCCCTCCTCCACATCCAGGGTACCGAGGGATACTGCGCTCGCGCAATCGCAGTAACCTGGGGATTTGATGGAAACGCGGATCATAGTCGAGTGGGGGATGATCCCGCTGAGATCCAGGCCGAGGCACTTCGTCACGGCGTGGCGGCGCCGTTCCGGCAACTAACGGCGGATCTGCCTGAGTGGAGCATGCATATTCAGGTCTCGCCGCTGGACTCGCGGTTCCCCCAGCTCGTGCGCTTGTCGGATCCCCAGCATGTAAGCGATTTGCTCGCGGGCGCCTACGCGGCAGATGATGTCGCACCAGATCAGCCACGCCCCGGTGGGTACGCCGTCACCCCTGTCAGCTACCATCCCGGTCAGCGCCACGTCCTGCGCTACGCCCCTCTGGATGCCGCGAAGGGCGGGACGGTGTTCGCTAAGCTTTACGCCGACGGGGAGGGAGCGCGCGTCTTCCGCGTGGCAACACAGGTGGGGAAATGGCTGGCGCAGCACGGAGAGGGCGTTACTTCCGTGCGGCCGCTCGCCTATGTGGCCGAGGATGGGGTTGTGCTTTATCCGGGACTCTCCGGCGCGCCGCTCTCCGAGCACCTGCGGCGCCCCGGCCAGGGTGTGGCACGGTGCTTGGAGCGAGCTGGGGTGGCTCTCCGCGCCTTGCATCACCTGCCACAGGCGAAAGCCGGCCCGCTTCGACGCCATCTCTTCGCGGCGGAGGTCAGCGAGATCGCGCAGGAGGCGAGCGACCACATCCCAGCTCTGCTGCCATCGGTAGGCGCGGCGATCGGCGCGCTCCTCGACCGCGCGCGAGAACTGCACGACCGGCTACCCCAGGAACCACCAACCTTCACGCACGGGGACTTCAAATCCGAACACATGTGGATCGCCCCCGGCGGGCCAATGCTGATAGATTTCGATAGCTCCTGCGTGGCCGACCCGGCATACGACGTTGGGAAGCTCCTGGCCGACCTGCAGTTGTGGTACGCCACGTACGACCAGCCAGGACTGGAGCATGCGCAGGAAAGGTTCCTCTCGGGGTACGCCCCCGGCGCGCCGGAGGGGCGCCTGCTCCGCGCCCGACTGTACGAGGCGGTCGAGTTGGTCAAAATAGCTCGTCGCGTGCCCCTGTTCGACCACGACTGGGTGTCCCTCAACGAGCAGGCGATCCGCCGCGCGCAAGCCGTGATGAATGATCTTGAGCGCACACTCGGATTATCCGCGACGCCGCCCTCATTGCCTGGGTTTCAGAATCGCCGCCATACATGCAGCAAGCGACGTCGCCAGCCTTCTGGGAAGGGAGCATGGTGCTAATGCGTGACAGGAAGACCACCAGGGCGTGGGCTCATGTTCTGCTATTGCTCCGCCCGTTTTGGAAGCAGCTCTGTGCGGCGGTGTTCGCGATGGGGCTGGGGGCCCTCGTGAGCGTCTGTCAGCCTTGGCCGCTCAAGATTGTCATTGACCGTGTACTTTCGCATAAGCCGACCCGCCTGCCTTTCCTGGATGCATGGCTGGATAGCGCCCAGTTCAGCAAGATGGCGATTCTCTTCGGCGCATGTGCCGCGACCTTGCTGGTTGCTGTCGTTACGGGCCTATTGACCTACTACTTCACGCGCGCGATGGGCGATGTCGCACAACACTTTGTCTTCGCGATTCGCCGGGATCTATTCGCGCATATGCAGCGCCTTTCGATGCGGTTCCATGATCAGCAACGGACTGGGGACCTGATTACGCGACTGACTACGGATACCCAGGCGATCCAGGAGATGATCGCCGAGGGCATCATAACTATGGGCACCAGCGCCTGTGTGCTCATGGGAATGCTCGTGGTGATGTTCTGGCTAAGCTGGAAGTTCGCTCTCGTTTCCCTCTCGGTAGCGCCCTTGTTGTTTTTGACGGTGTTCCGCTACAAACGGCGTATCAAGTTTGCCTCCCGTCAGGCCAGTGCCAGCACCGGCCAACTGGCTTCACTGGCGCAGGAGACGCTCGCGTCCATCCGGATCGTGCAAGGGCTGGCGCAAGAAGAGCAACAGACCGAGCGCTTCCACGCCCGAAGTGAGAGCCAGCATCAGGCGTATCTGGACATTGTGCGGTATCAGGCGCGCATGGCGCCGGTGGTAGATGTCTTCGCTGCGGCAGGACTTACACTCGTGATGTGGTACGGGGCCACGCGCGTGCTGGCGGGCGAACTCACGACCGGGGACGTCGTCCTCTTCTTTGTCTACATCACGAACCTGTATAAGCCGATGAAGGGGCTGGCGCGCTCCTCCGTTCGGTTTAGCAAGGCCAGTGCGGGAGCGGAGCGGATTGCCGAGGTCATGAGCACAAGGAGCGATGTGACGGACCGAGAAGGGGCGCGGGCGGTCACGGGGCTGAAAGGGGATATTGAATTCCGGGATGTCTCGTTCGAATATGAGGCCGGTCGACCGGTGCTGTCGCATATTAACCTCGCGATCAAACCGGGAGAAAAGGTTGCCATCGTCGGAGCAACTGGTGCGGGCAAGAGCACCCTGGTGAGCCTGATCCCTCGCTTCTATGACCCGATCGAAGGCGAGGTGCGTATCGATGGCGAAGACATCCGCAGTTATACACTCCAGTCGCTGCGTGAGCAGATCAGCCTTGTTTTGCAGGACCAACTGCTGTTCAGCGGCACTATCCGTGAAAACATCGCGTTTGGGCGTCCCCGTGCCAGCGACGAGGAGATAGTCGCCGCGGCGGTAGCGGCCAACGCCGACGAGTTCATTCAGCAACTCTCTGATGGCTACGAGACATTAGTGGCGGAGCGAGCCACGACCCTTTCCGGCGGACAGAAACAGCGGATCGCCATCGCGCGGGCGATTCTACGGAACGCGCCGATCATCCTGCTTGATGAGCCCACCACGGGACTCGACGCGAATGCAGAGGATCTGGTGATGGAAGGCCTGGCTCGCCTCCTCAAGGGCCGCACGGCGATTGTGATCGCCCATCGCCTCACGACTGTGAATCGGGCCGACTCGATCCTCGTGCTCGACAAGGGAGAAATTGTGGAGAGAGGCACACACGAGAAGTTGGTGGCAATGGGGGGCCGCTACGCCGAGTTCTACGAGCTTCAGTTTCGAGGACAAGCACCTGGCGAAGCAAGGCAAAGTCGGCAGAGGTATCGGTGACGGTGAAAGCGGTCCGGGGCTGCGCTCTTGAGGGAAGCTCTCCGGGTCCTCTGAGTGATGCCGCTGGCAGGCATGGTGGTTACGGCGGTCGAAGAAGGAGGATAGGTCCGATGCGAGAGTCGTCAATCCCATATCCAACATCGCATATCGTGTGGTGGGAATTGTGCGTCGTGGTGATGCTGGTAGTTGGCGCCAATATCGTTGCGGCAGAACGGGCGCCGACCGGAACGGTACTGCACGTGGCGGCGGTTGGTGATATTCACGACGAGGGAGTTTCATCGGTCGCCGCCGCTACTGCGGCTGAGGCGGCCAAAGCCGATTTCATTCTCGGACTGGGCGACTTTCAGTACGATGACGGCGCGATGGCGGGATACAACAGCTATTTCGATAAGGATTGGGGCCCGAACGTTCCGAAGATGTATCCCGTCTTGGCACCGAACCATGACCAGTTCTGGAAGAACGCCGATCCGCTGAAGTACTTCAACGGCGGCGGCGCTCATGGCTACAAGAGCCGGGTCACCCTCAGGCCGTACACCCCTTATTCCTTTGATAAAGGGGGCTGGCACTTCATTGCTCTTCCCGACACCTGTGCCCGGGCCGGCGGATGCAGTGTAAGCAACATCACATCCTGGCTGCAGCAAGACCTCGACACCCACACGAACCGGTGCACGATTGCGTACTGGCACCAGCCGTACTTTACCAGCACTTTTCATCCCCCGGAAGCCAGTATCAAACCCTGGGTTGATCTCCTGGTTGCCAAGCACGTCGATATTATTTTGCAGGGCCACAATCACTTTTATGAGCGCTTTGCCCCTCAAAACTCCGCTCGGCAGGCCGACCCGAATGGCCCTCAAGCCTTCGTGGTCGGTACGGGCGGCAGGCACTTAGACAGGTTTAAAGGCACGGCGCCCAACAGCGTGACTCGCAACAACAGCACGTACGGCGTTCTGCAACTGACGCTTAAAGATGGTTCCTACGAGTGGCAATTCGTACCGGTTGCGGGTGGGACGTATACCGATAGCGGCTCGATGAACTGCCGCTAGGGGGCAGCCGCCATGCAGCGGCTCAAGTGTTTTTGCTGTTTCGATTCGAGTATTCACGTGATTGCGAGGCGGTCTTCTCTCCCGCGAGTATGGTTTCCTCATGATGACACTCGGGTTTGATCATGGTTACGTGGGTGCTGACAGCGGCCTGCCCACAGACGCCGAGATCGAGGAACTTGTCTACGTGATCGAGTGGGGGAGATCCGCCCCGCGTCATTGCATGTAAAGGAGGGAGCCCTATGCGTCGGCCTACCAGCATTGCCCCGCCGAAGGGAACACTCGGCGTTCTCACGCCCGGCATGGGAGCCGTGAGCACCACATTCATGGCCGGAGTCGAACTCGTCCGCAAGGGCTACGCGCTGCCGATCGGCTCCGTGACCCAGCTCGCCACCATCCGCCTGGGCCAGCGCACAGCGCGCCGCTCGCCGCTGATCCGGGAGTTCGTCCCGCTCGAAAAACTGGAGAACCTGGTCTTCGGCGGCTGGGACATCTTTCCCGACACCGCGTATGAAGCTGCCCGCAAGGCCGGCGTGCTGGAGCCCCAGCACCTCGAGCAGGGGAAGGACCTGCTCAGCACCATCCAGCCGATGACGGCGGCGTTTGACCAGGCCTACGTCAAAAAGCTGGATGGGCCCCACGTGAAGAAAGCCAAGACGAAGTTGGACTTGGCCGAGGCGCTCAAGGAGGACATTCAGCGGTTTAAGAAGGAGTCCGGGGCGCAGCGCCTGGTGATGGTCTGGTGCGGTTCGACCGAAGTGTTTCAGACCCCGCACTTGGTGCACGCCGACCCGGCGAGGTTCGAGAAGGCAATGAAGGAGAACCATCCCGCGATCGCGCCCTCGATGCTGTACGCCTGGGCCGCGATCACCAGCGGCGTGCCGTTTGCCAACGGCGCGCCCAACCTCACCGTGGATATCCCCGCGCTGCAGGAGCTTGCCCGTGGGCACAACGTGCCCATCTGCGGCAAGGACTTCAAGACCGGCCAGACGCTCCTGAAGACGGTCCTGGCGCCCGGCTTCAAGGCGCGTATGTTGGGGCTGCACGGGTGGTTCTCGACCAACATCCTCGGCAACCGCGACGGCGAAGTGCTCGACGATCCCGACTCGTTCAAAACCAAGGAGGAGTCCAAGCTGGGCGACATCTTCGGCTGGCTCGGCTACCCCATGCAGATCAAGGTGGACTACCTGTGCCGCGATTCGATCCTGGCGGCGCCGATCGTGCTCGACCTGGTGCTGTTCCTCGACCTGGCAAAGCGGGCCGGGCTGGCCGGCATCCAGGAGTGGCTGAGCTTCTATTTCAAGTCGCCCATGTGCGCGCCGCAGCTCTATCCGGAGCACGACCTGTTCATTCAGTTGATGAAGCTGAAGAACACGTTGCGCTGGCTGAGGGGCGAAGACCTGATCACCCACCTCGGCTCGGAATACTACGACTGAGAGTCGCGCCCTGCTCGGTCAGCCTCAGTTCGGCTGCGGCGGTGTCCCAGCAACCTGCTTCTGCGCCGGTTTGACACCACGTTTGGGGCCACCCTAGAATGTAGCCTCAGGCGCATGCACTGAGGCAGATTCAACCAATTCGGTCACCGTGGTGTCTAAGAAGATATGGGCAGGTGCGGTCTTATCCGGACAGATAGACACGTGTGATGGAAGGAGGCGAAAATGGGACGGAAGATGATGGTGCTGGTGGCGATAACCGTAGGCCTCTTGATGGGCGAGCGAGGAGGAGTTACGGTGTTTGCCGAAGAGCCCAAGGCACCGCAGGCCATGGCAGAAGTCCTGACCTTAGAGAAAGCCATGGAACTGGCGCTGTCCAATCATCCCAGCCTCCGGGTCGCCTCGGGAACCCAGGCGGCCAACGAAGCGCTGGTAGGGCAAGCCCAGTCTGGATTCTATCCTCAGGTTCAGGGCCTGCTCTCCTACCAGCGGACGACGGCTAACGCGACCCGCAACTTTACCGGCAGTCCATTTCCTCGTCGTACCACCGGAGATACTTTCGGCTTTTATCAGAGCGGCGTGACGCTCAATCAGTTGCTCTATGATTTTGGGACGATCAAATCCCAAGTTGAAACTGCGCAGTTCAACCTCCAAGCCGCCAATGCGAATGCGGAGACTACCGTACAAACGGTCGTGATCAACGTCCAGCAGGCCTATTTCAGTCTCCAGCAGGCGCAGCGTCTGGTTAAGGTGAACGAGGAAGCGCTCACACAGTTCAAGCAGCATCTCGATCTGGCCAGAGGACGGTTCAAGGCCGGCGTGGCGGCCAAAGTCGATGTGACCACGGCTGAGGTTGACCTCTCCAACGCCCAACTGAATCTGATCACGGCCAAGAACAATGCCTTGGTCGCACGAGTAACCTTGAACAACGCGATGGGTATCCAAACAACCAACCCCTACCGTGTTCTCGACCCTTCCCGGGGGGAAGCATATCAGGTTACCCTGGACGAAGCGGTGGCCCGGGCGATGCAGCTTCGGCCGGAGATGATCTCCCAGCGGGCCCAAGAACGAGCGGCTGAGGCGGCCATCAAGGCCGCCCAGGGTAATTTTTTCCCAACAGTCACCAGCTCGGCTAACTATTCCTATTCAGCGACCGACTTCCCGCTGGTCTATAACTGGAACGTCGCAGGCACAGTGAACATTCCAATTTTCAGCGGTTTTCTCACCAAGCAGCAGGTCGCCCAAGCCCGCGCAAATCTCCTGACGACCAAGGCCAACGGGGACGTCCTCCGACAGAGCATCCTGCTGGAGGTAAGCCAGGCGCTGTTGAATCTCGAAGCCGCCGTGGAACGGTTGGAGGTCACGAAGATCACCGTGACACAAGCCAAGGAGCGGCTGGATCAAGTGGAGGGACGCTACAAGGCCGGTCTCAGTAACGCCGTGGAAGTAACGGACGCCGAGGTGGCGCTGGTGACTGCCCAGGTCAACGATGTCGTCGCGATGTCGAATTACCAGTCGGTAAAAGCTGCGCTTGATAAAGCGATGGGCATCATCACACCGGTGCGGGGAGGCTCATGAGGCGGACTACGTGGATCGTGGGCGTGTTGATCTTGGCCGGGCTGGGGACTGGTGGCTATGTGTACTTGAATGGCGACCAGAAGGCGCCTGCCCGGTACAAGACTGCAAAAATCGAGCGGGGCACGGTGACTCAGACCGTCACGGCCACCGGCACGATCAACCCTGTCATCACGGTCCAGGTGGGCAGCCAGGTCTCCGGCCTGATCAAGGCACTCTATGCCGATTTCAACTCAGTCGTGAAGGCCGGGCAGGTGGTAGCTCAGGTTGATCCGGCTCCGTTCAAGACTGCTGTCACGCAGATGGAGGCCAATCTCCAGAACGCGTTGGGAAACCTGGCTCGTGCGCGTGCCGATCTGGCCCTGCAGAAGCTCAACTTTGACCGCGCGAAGGTTTTGTTTGCGCAGCACCTGAACGCCCAGCAGGATGTGGATAATGCCCGCACTGCCTATGAAACCTCTCAAGCCAATCTACTAATTGCGGAGGCAGGGGTAAAACAAGCTCAAGCTCAGTTGGACACGGCTAAAGTCAACCTGGAGTACACGACGATCCATTCGCCGGTGAACGGCATCGTCATCTCCCGGAACGTGGACGTCGGCCAGACAGTGGCCGCGAGTTTCCAAGCGCCCGTTCTCTTTACGATCGCCAAGGACTTGACCAAGATGCAGGTTGAGACCAACGTCAGCGAGTCGGACATCGGTGGTATCACGGAGGGCAAGCCCGCCACGTTCGTTGTGGATGCCTTTCCCAATCAGGTCTTCAGGGGCAAGATCACGCAGGTCCGGAATGCGCCGATTACCGTGCAGAATGTCGTGACTTACAACGTGGTGATCGGCGTGGACAACACCGATCTTCGGCTCAGGCCGGGCATGACCGCCAATGTGTCGATCATCGTCGCCAGCCGCGAAAATGTCTTGCGAATCCTCAATCCGGCCTTACGGTTCAAGCCGACCCTGCTGGTGAAGGGCGACGACAAGGCTGACAGCAGCCAGGCTTCGGCGGCCGACAAGCGGGACGGCGGCCGCAAGGGCGGCCTCCCTGGCGCAGGAGGGCGGGACGCGAAGGCCAAGCCGACGGTCTGGCTGCCTGACCCCTCTGGGGAGCCGACTGCGGTCGAGGTGAAGACCGGCATCACGGACGGGACGTACACGGAGCTTGTCGAGGGGTCTTTGAAGGAAGGGGACGAGATCATCGTCGGGCTGGGCAAACCGCGAGGGGCGCATAGCGGCTCCTTTGGTTCCTTACCACCCGGATTCGGGCCCCAGCCGTCTCAGCGCCCCGTGCCGAAAGGGCGCTGATGAGCCTGATCGTCTGCCGGGACCTCGTGAAAACCTATCGCTTAGGCGAGATGGACGTCCACGCCTTGCTGGGGGTGTCGCTGACGATCGACACCGGCGAGTTTGTGGCCGTCATGGGGGCCTCGGGTTCCGGCAAATCCACCTTGATGAACATCCTCGGGTGTCTCGACGTCCCGACGGCCGGCACCTATACGTTGGAGGGGACCGACGTCTCGACGTTGGGGGAAAATCGCCTGGCAGAAATCCGCAACAGTAAAATCGGCTTCGTATTTCAGAACTTCAACCTCATTTCGCGGACGACTGCCCTGGAGAACGTGCAGCTTCCCCTGTTCTACAGAGGGATACCGGCGCATGAACAGAAGGCCTTGGCCCTTCGCGCGCTGGAGCGGGTGGGACTGGCCGACCGACAACGACACCATCCGGCCCAGTTGTCCGGCGGGCAGCAACAGCGGGTGGCCATCGCCCGCGCGCTGGTCACGGACCCGTCGATTATCCTGGCCGACGAGCCGACCGGCAATCTGGACAGCCAGGCCTCCAGGGAAATCATGGAGACTCTGACACAACTGAACCGGGAGGGAATTACCATCATCCTGGTCACCCATGAGGCGGACATCGCCGGCTATGCCCGACGGGTCATCACGATGAAAGACGGGGTGATCCTTTCCGATCGCGACGCCGGCGGAGTGGCCGTCGCGCGCGTCGTCCCGCAGGAGGTGCGGGCATGAACTTTCTGCTGATGACGGTGGTCGTGGCGTTCCGCGTGTTGTCCCGCCATCGCATGCGCTCGGCGCTGACGATGCTGGGGATCATCATCGGGGTGGGGGCCGTGATCGCGATGGTCAGCATCGGAGAGGGCGCGAAAGCCGCTGTTCAGGCCCAGATCGCTTCTTTCGGCACCAATGTCATCACGATCCTGCCTGGTTCGATGACTCTCGGCGGGGTACGGACCGGACATGGCGGGGCGGTGACGCTGACCATTGCGGACATGGAAGAGTTGAAGAAGATCCCCGGTGTGGCCTACGTCGGTTGGTCTCGGCGTGATGCGATGCAGGTCGTCCACGAGAACAAAAACTGGCTCACGACGATCAACGCCGTGTCGCCAGACTACTTGGTCATCCGTGCTTGGACTGCCCTGAATGGAGAGTTCTTTACTCAAGCCGAGATGGACACGGCCGCCAAAGTGGCGCTTCTGGGGAGTACCATCCTCAAGAACCTGTTCGAGCCAGGAGAAGATCCCATGGGCGCCACGATTCGGATCAAGAACATGCCGTTTAAGGTTGTAGGCACGCTCGAAGCCAAAGGGTATGACACAAGGGGGAACGATCAGGATGATGTGGTGTTCATACCCTTTACCACCGCCGAGCGGAAGATCATGGGCACCAAGTTCCTGGGGTCCATCGCAGCCGGATATCTCTCGGCCGAATCCCCGGAGCAGATGGCTCCGGTCATAGACGAGGTCCAGCGAGTCCTGCGTCAGCGGCATAAATTGCGTCCTGATCAGGATGATGATTTCACGGTTCGCAATCAGATCGATATCGCCAAGGTTCAAGAAGGGACCAGCGAATCCATGAAACTGATGCTTCTGGCGGTGGCGTCCATCTCGCTGCTGGTCGGAGGGATCGGGATCATGAATATCTTGTTGGTCTCGGTCACGGAGCGTACCCGGGAGATCGGCATCCGCATGGCAGTGGGGGCCAAGCGCCGGCACATCCTCCTGCAGTTCCTGGTGGAAGCCGTGGTCCTGAGCGCCATGGGCGGGTTGATCGGAGTCGGGTTGGGAGTTGCGGGCGCCCAGGCCGCTTCCAACATCGCCGGCTGGCCGACTATCATCTCGGCCGATATCTTATTGATCGCCTTTGGATTCTCAGCCCTGGTGGGCATCTTTTTCGGCCTCTACCCGGCCAACAAGGCCTCCCAACTGAACCCGATCGAAGCCTTGCGTTACGAATAGTTGTGCGGAAGCGAACGATGTGGAACCAGAACTTCATGTTCACCCAGACAGGGGCCATGCCCATCGACAAGAACGAGAACGAACTGTTCCACGATATCCCGCAGGTCATGGACAGTGCGACGTTGAATGGGGAACGGTATATCTCGGTCTGGGTACAAGGTGAGGAAGAGAACGGCAAGCCGGTCATGTACACGAACATCTACGCGCGGACGGCCATTCTGGACATCGGTCGGCAGGCCGGGCTCTTACAGCCATTGCAGGGCCGGTCCCATCAAATCAAGAAGCTCCTCTCCGAGGCTCAGAAGACCTGGATCAGGGAGTGGTTGCTCAAGGCGTCGGCCGAGGCCTGGGAGAACAGCGACGACTCGTTCAAGGTGATTTTCGAAGAAGACTGACGACGGAAAAATCCGGCCGATTCTCTTCCTTTTTCTTCCTTACTCTCCACGCCGTTCACTGAGGGGAAGAGCCATGACATTCCAGAGGAGATGGTCGGCGGCGATCGGCGCCGGTGTGGGCGCGTTGCTTGTGATGCTCTGGAGTTCGGCCGTCGGGTTGAAGGACAGCGGCACGGTCGTCACGACTGCTCCCGAGGTACTCTATGCCCCCGAAGACAAGCCGGCCGAGCGCCTGGTCGCGCTCTATGAAGAGGCCCGGCACTCGATCTATATCGCCACCTACGGGTTGACGTATCCTCCTGTGGTGAAGGCGCTCGTCGCGGCGAAAAAGCGCGGTGTGGATGTGCGAATCATTACCGACCGGGGAAAACTCGACGACCGCAATCAACGCGCCGCCCTCGACACCTTGCGGTTGGCGGGCGTCCCGATCAAGATCAATCGTCACGACGGACTCATGCACATGAAGCAGGTCGTCGTCGATGACCGGGTGAACACGTCAGGCTCGATGAACCAGACGTCGAGCGCCGCCTTCTACAACGATGAACGGTTGGATATCCTCCATGATGCGGCCAGTACTCAGCGGGCGAAGGAAAAATTTCTGAAGATGTGGACCGATCACACCCGCTATGAGGATTGGCGATGAACGTTGACGTTGTTGTCGTGGGCGCTGGCGGCGGAGGTGCGGTCCTAGGACTGGCACTTGCTCAGATGGGTGTGTCGGTCCTTGTCGTGGAGCGTCAACCCGGCCCGCTCACCGCTCTTCGGGGAGAGACCATCCAGCCGAACGGTCAGCAGATCCTCGCGCGGCTGAGCCTTCTCCCGGCGCTCACGCCGGAGGTCGTGGAGCCCGTGCAGCGCTTCCACTTCATTCGGATCGGTGGGAAGCGCCTCTGCACGATGGACTATGGCATGCTGCCCGCGCCCTACAATCGGGCGTTGGTGGCCCTTTCCAGTGCGGTCCACCACGTGCTCCTGAACCGGCTGTCTGCCCAGCCGAGCGCCCAGCTCTGGTACGGAGCCGAGTTCCAGGGAATCCTGCAGAAGAATGGTCGCGTGGATGGCGTTGTGGTCAGAAGAGCGGGAGAGCCGTCGAGCACTGACGTTCAGGCCAGTCTGGCGGTGGGAGCCGACGGGACAGGATCACTGGTGCGGCGGGCTCTGGGGATCCAGGCGGAGGTCCATCGCTATCGGCACGGCTATCTGATCGCACTCCTGCCGCGCCCGGAAGGCATGCGAGGCGAGGCGCGCTACTATGTCGGCCGCGGGGAGTTGCTGGGACTGTTCCCGGCTCCGGGAGACCGTGTGGTGGCGCTCTCTATGGTCGAGACCGACGCAGTCGACGCGCTCGGATCACGGGGATTGTCCGCGTTTAAGTCGCGTGTGGCAGCGATCGACGCGGCGATGGCCAAGCCGCTGGAAAGCTTGACCTCGTGGGAGCAGGTCGGTCTGCTCCCCTGCGCGCGGGTCCGAACGGATCGGTGGGTCGTGGACGGCGGGGCCTTGATCGGCGACGCGGCGCACGCCATGAATCCGCACGCGTCGCAGGGTCGGATGCAGGCAATGGCTGATGCGATGGCGCTAGCCGAAGTCATCGGCCGGTGCCGTGAGACCGGTGATTGGTCGGTTGAGGCGCTGGCCTCCTACGAGCGGGCGCGCCGCCCGCAGGTGGAGATGCTCCAGCGACTGGCGGGCGAGCAGACGTTTTTCTGGAATGGGGCAGACCCGGTACGGTGCTTCCTGAGAGATCGCGTGTTCCGCGGGCTGGATCGCAATGCGCGGCTGCGCTACCAGACGCTGACTGCCACCGCTGGGCTACGGACCACGCCTCCGTTGACTTGGATGGACAAGCTCATGGCCGCTGGGTTTCTCCCCGACCCACGCGCCGACCAAGTTCCCAACGCATAGAAGAACTCGCGGGTCCTGTCACCGAGCCACCCTGACGTGCTCAGGCGGCTTCCCCGTCGCAGCCCCGCAGACTCGGGTGTGCCGTCTTCCGCTCCGCCAGGGTCCCGCTCGGCGCCACCCGCTCTTGACTCCCTTGCACGGGTAGCCTAGCCTGAATATCACATTTAACTTTTTCCCATCTCCCTGTGTCTCAGTGTTGGAAAGTGCGATTACTCGATGGGAGAGAAGGCAGAAATGGGACTGACGTTTCTAGAGCTTGAAATCGCCAACCCCGCCAATCCGGCGGTCACGGAAAAGGTGGACTTTCTGATCGACTCCGGAGCGATCTACTCCGTGGTGCCGGCCCCGGTCTTGGAACGCCTTGGCATTCAACCGCTGGCCACGCAGGAATTCCGTCTGGCCAATGGCACGAAAGTTCAGCGAAAGAAAGGCATGGCCGTCTTCAAATACGGGGGTCGGATCGGCGGAGCCGATGTGATCTTCGGCGAGGAAGGCGACAGCATCCTCCTCGGCGCGTTTACCCTCGAAGCCCTGGGATTGTCCCTTGATCCCTTGCGGCGGGAACTGAAACAACTGCCGATGCTGCTGGGGGCCTTTCCGCGATAACGATTTTTCAGCGTAGGGGCGTGATTCATCACGCCCGTCCATTGCCGGCCATATACCCAGTCATCCTGGGCTTGTCGAAAGATCACGATTAGGGTAACTCTGCAATCTCTTCCACAATTCTGACATGATCGGCAATTCCCGCCTGCATAGCTTGCGTCACCCGAAGCGTTTAGTGAATCCGCCAGAAGTTATACCACATCGCTACGCTCAGATTGACAAATGGGAGGAAGACGGATGGAAGAAAAGATTCAGACTAATTCGGCGTAGAGGGTGGTGACGGTGGCATCGGTGATGCGGACGGGAATGAGGCTGCCGGGCTTGATGCCGTCGCCAGTCTTGGGGAACACCGTGATGAGGTTGGCGTCGGTGCGGCCCCGCCACTGATCGGCCCGCTTGCCGTCCCCTTCCACCAGGACCTCGACAACCTGTCCGATCAGAGCCCGGTTCTTGTTGAGGGAAATCTTCCGCTGAAGCTCGACCACTCGGGCGACGCGCTCGGCCTTGACGGCGTCAGGGACGTCGTCGGCGAATTTGCGCGCTGCGACGGTGTTCTTCCGCTCCGAGTATTTGAAGATGTACGCGGAGTGGTATTCGACCTGCTGCACAAGGTCGTAGGTCTCCGCGAACTCCGCCTCGGTTTCGGAGCAGAACCCGGCGATGATGTCGGTGGTGAGAACGATGTCCGGGCAACGTCGCCGGATGCGGGCCACGAGCACCAGGTATTCCGCCCGCGTATAAGTCCGGTTCATGAGCTGGAGAATGCGGTCGTTGCCGGCCTGGAGCGGCAGGTGGATGTGCTTGCAGATCCTGGGATGGCCGGCGACTGCCTCCAACAACTTATCGGGGAAATCTTTCGGGTGCGGCGATGTGAACCGCACGCGCTCGATGCCCCGGACGTCCGCGACCGCAACCAGCAGGTCGGCAAAATCATGAGCGCCGTCGCGGTAGGAGTTGACGTTCTGGCCGAGGAGGGTCACCTGCTTGCACCCGCTGGCGGCGAGGGCTTCGGCTTCCCGCACGACGCCGATGAGGTCGCGGCTGCGCTCGCGGCCGCGGGTGTACGGGACCACGCAGAAGGTGCAGAAGTTGTCGCAGCCGCGCATGACGGCGAGCCAGGCGG
>VBOK01000067.1 GCA_005877565.1 Nitrospirota bacterium | reverse complement strand
CGAGCCGATTTACGGTCTGGTGGCGCTCGGCGTGATTCACCCGCAGCGCGTCATACGCAACAGCACCGCACGCGCCGGTGACGCCATCGTGCTCGGCAAGGCACTGGGCGTTGGGATTCTCAGCGCCGCGCTCAAGAAAGGCGCGCTGCCGGATGAGGGATACCGGCAGATGCTGGCCTGCACCACGCAGCTCAACACCGTCGGCCATCGGCTGCCGGAGATGGCGGGGATGCACGCGATGACCGATGTCACCGGCTTCGGCCTGCTCGGCCATCTCGCCGAGATCTGCCGCGGCTCGCGGCTCGGTGCGCATGTCGCGTTCGAGTCGCTGCCGGTCCTCCCGGCGGCGCTGTCGCTCGCGCAACAGGGTTACAACACCGGCGGCGCCGCGCGCAACTGGGCAAGTTACGGCCATGACGTACGGCTGCCGGACGATCTCGCGCCCTGGCAGCAGGCGCTCCTGTGCGATCCGCAGACGAGCGGCGGATTGCTGGTCACCTGTGCGCCGCAGGCGGTCGCCGCGGTGCTGGCATTGTTTCGCGACGAGGGATTCGCCAGCGCCGCGGTGATCGGACAGATGCAGGCCGGCGCGGCGCGCATTACCGTAGATTACCGGCTGGATCTGGCGCATACCGGCTGTTGAAAGGAGGACGTCATGTCAGGTGCACGAAGAAGTCTGCGAACGATACTCACTGGTGTGCTAGGAATGTCAATGGCCGTCGCTCTCAGCGCTGGCGCCGCGGATCAAGACAGAGCGCGCACCTTCTCCTTCACGTATGAGGTGGAGGTCCCGGCACAGCCGGCAGGCACTGGCTCTGTCGATGTCTTCATTCCACTCGCAGTCACCGATGCCCACCAGACGATCCTCCGCCGCGATGTCAAGGCAAGTATCCCTGGTCGAGAGACGATTGAGAGCCAGTATGGCAACACGTTCTGGCATGGGCACGCGGATCGTTCGGATGGCAAGCCCATCACTGTTGTGGTGGACTACATTATTCAGCGTCGGGTATTTCAGCAAAAGCGGCTGGCATCATCCGGCCTCAGAGCATACAGCCCAAGCGAGCGGAAGGAGTTGGCGCTTTCCTTGGGCCCAGACCTAAGAGTCCCGATCGCCGGCCCGCTCATCGATAGTGTTCGAGCCGAACTGCCTCAAACCGATCCATCCCCCCTCGCCCGTGCGCGAGCCATCTACGACTATGTGATCGATAACATGGAGTACAAGAAGGTGGGCACGGGCTGGGGCAACGGCGACACCTTCTGGGCGTGCACTAAGCGCTATGGCAACTGCACCGACTTTCACGCCCTCTTCATCTCATTGGCTAGGGCGGAGGGTATTCCAGCCAAATTCGAGATCGGCTTCCCTATCCCCGAAGACCGGACCTCGGGTGCGATCGATGGCTATCACTGCTGGACAGAGTTCCACCTGCCCGACGTGGGGTGGTTCCCCATCGATGCGTCCGAAGCATGGAAGCACAAGGAGCGCCGCGATCTCTATTTCGGCACGCAGCCTGCGGATCGCATCCAGTTCAGCATCGGGCGGGACCTGGAACTGGGAGATGGACATACCACAGGTCCGCTGAATTACTTCATCTACCCTCACGTTGAGGTGGCGGGAAAACGGCTCGACAATGTAAAGCGCTCGTTTCGCTTCTCGGAGATCCAGAGCTGACGTCGCCCAGGAGTTAGCCGTGAGAGGATCATTGGAGAAAGAGGGTATACTGCCCTAGGGAGCCGGATGGGGGGAGGACATCCGCTGCGCACGTCCAGCCCGCAGGTGCTCGAACCACAGCCGCAGGCGGTCGAGGTAGAGGTACACGACTGGGGTCGTATAGAGCGTCAGCATCTGGCTGACGATCAGGCCGCCGACGATGGCAATGCCCAGCGGCCGGCGCAGCTCGGAGCCCAGACCGGTCCCCAGCGCCAGCGGCATGGCCCCTAGCATCGCCGCCATCGTCGTCATCATGATCGGCCGAAATCTCAGCAAACAGGCCTCGTAGATCGCGTCGGCCGAATTCTTCCCTTCCTTACGCTCCGCGTCCAGCGCGAAGTCAATCATCATGATCGCGTTCTTCTTCACGATGCCGATCAGCAGAATGATGCCGATCAGCGCGATGATGCTCAGCTCCGTGTGAAAGAGCATCAGGGCGAGGATCGCGCCGACGCCGGCGGAGGGCAACGTGGACAGGATCGTGATCGGATGGATGTAGCTCTCGTACAGGATGCCGAGCACGATGTACACCGTAACCAACGCGGCAAGAATCAGCAGCGGCTGGTTGGCCAGCGAGGCCTGAAAGGCCTGCGCTGTCCCCTGCATGCTGCCGCGAATACCGGCCGGCAGGCCGATTTCCCGCGTGGCCCTCTCGATCGCCCTGACCGCGTCTCCGAGCGCCACCTCCGGCGACAAGTTAAACGAGATCGTGATCGCCGGAAACTGCCCCTGATGGCTGACCGAGAGCGCGGTCGACGTCTGCTCGTAACGCGCGAAGGTACTGAGCGGCACTTGCGCTCCCTTGGGAGAGCGCACGTAGATGTCCTGCAGCGTGTCGGGGCGTTGCCAATACTGCGGGGCCACCTCCATCACGACGTGATACTGGTTGAGCGGCGTGTACATGATCGAGACCTGCCGTTGGCCGAACGCGTCGTAGAGGGTGTCGTCGATGAGCTGCGGTGTGATGCCCAACCGCGAGGCGGTGCTGCGGTCGAACACCACCGAGGACTGCAGCCCTCGGTCCTGCTGGTCGCTATTCACGTCCGCCAACTGCGGTAACGACCGCAGCTTCTGCTCGACACGCGGGGCCCAGGCGTTCAACTCCGCCAGGTCGTCTCCCTGGAGCGTGTACTCGTATTGCGCATTGCTCCGCCTCCCGCCGATACGCACGTCCTGGGTCGCCTGGAGATAGGTCGGCGCGCCCGGTATCCCGGCGAGCTTGCCGCGCAGCCGCGCGATCACCTGATCCGCGCTCAGCTTCCGCTCCGCGAGCGGCTTCAGCCCCACGAACATGCGTCCGGTGTTCGTCGTGGTCCCGCCGGCCCCGCCGCCGCTGAACCCCGTCACGGATTCGACGGCCGGATCGTTCTTGATGATCTCCACCACCTGTGTCAGCTTCTGACGCATCGCCTGATAGGAGGTGTCCTGCGCCGCCTGAATCGAACCCATCAGGCGTCCGGTGTCCTGCTGCGGGAAAAAGCCTTTCGGAACGATGACGAACAGGTAAATGTTGAGCGCGACGGTGGCGAGGGTCAGGGCGAGCATGAAACGCGGATGCCGCAAGGCCCAGGACAGAGTCTTTTCGTACCGCGACAACATCCCATGGAAGGCCCGCTCACTCGCCCTGTACAGCAATCCATGGGCGCGCGCTTTCTCCGACCTGAGGAACATGGCGCACATCATGGGAGTGGTGGTGAGCGATAGGATGAGCGAAATGACGATGGCCGTGGAGAGCACCACCGCGAACTCGCGGAACAGGCGGCCGACGATGCCGCCCATCAACAGAATCGGTATGAACACGGCGACCAGCGAGAGGCTCATGGACAGGACGGTGAACGCGATTTCCTTCGCCCCGCGCAACGCCGCCTCGAAAGGAGGCACGCCCTGCTCCCGGTACCTGGTGATGTTCTCAAGCACCACGATGGCATCATCCACCACAAAGCCGGTCGCGATCGTGAGCGCCATGAGGGACAGGTTATCCAGGCTGTAGCCGCACAGATACATCGCCCCGAAGGTGCCGATCAGCGAGACCGGCACCGCCACGCTCGGGATCAGCGTGGCCCGGACGTTGCGCAGGAAGGCGAACACCACCAGAATCACGAGCGTGACCGAGATCAGCAGCGTCCGCTCCACATCGTGCAGGGAGGCACGGATCGTCGGGGTCCGGTCTAGCACGATGGATAGGGTGATCGCTCTGGGAATGGAGGCCTCCAACTGCGGAAGCACCTCGCGGATGTGGTCCACCGTCTCGATGATATTCGCCCCCGGCTGCCGGAAGATGACGACCACCACCGACGGCTTGCCTTTGGACAGCCCAGTCGTACGCAGATCCTCGACCGAGTCTTCGACCTTGGCCACGTCCGACAATTGCACCGCCGCGCCGCTCCGGTACGTGACGATCAGCGGCATGTACTCGTCGGCCTTGCGCATCTGATCATTCGTCTGGATCTCCCACATCCGGACCCCATCCGCCATCTTCCCCTTCGGCCGATTCACATTGGTGCTGCTCAAGACCCGGCGGACATCCTCCAGGCCGATGCCGTATTTGTTCAGGGCCATCGGATTGAGCTCGACGCGCACGGCAGGGAGTGAGCCGCCGCCCACGAACACCTGGCCGACGCCCTCCACCTGGGACAACTTCTGTTGGTGGACGCTGGACGCCGCGTCGTACATCTGTCCCCGGCTCATGGTGTCAGAGGTCAGCGCCAGGATGAAAATGGGCGCATCCGCGGGATTGACCTTGCGGTACGTCGGATTGTATGGGAGCGCGATCGGCAGGTAACTTCGCGCCGCATTGATCGCCGCCTGGACGTCCCGTGCGGCGCCGTCGATATTCCGGGTCAGATCAAATTGCAGGACGATGCTGGTCGAGCCGAGGTAGCTCGTCGAGGTCATTTCGGTCACGCCCGCGATGCGCCCGAACTGGCGCTCGAGCGGGGCCGCCACCGACGTCGCCATGTCCTCGGGACTCGCGCCCGGCAGGGTCGCCGACACGGAAATCGTCGGAAAGTCCACCGTGGGCAGTGCCGCGATCGGAAGCAAACGAAAGGCAACGGCCCCGACAAGCGCGATTGCGATCGTCAGAAGAGTCGTCGCGACCGGCCGGCGGATGAAGAGGGCCGAGATGTTCATGACGGCCTCGGTGTAGGGGGAACAGATTTGAAATCTGTCCCCGACCGTGAGGCGCTGCGCTCCCCGACGCGCTTCGCCAGTCGGTCGAAGGCGAGGTACACCACCGGCGTCGTATAGAGCGTCAGCATCTGGCTGAGGATCAGCCCCCCGACGATCGCAATGCCCAGCGGCCGGCGCAGCTCCGCTCCCACACCCGTGCTCACCGCCAGTGGCAACGCCGCTAGCAGCGCCGCCATCGTCGTCATCATGATGGGACGGAAGCGCAGCAACGAGGCCTCGTAGATCGCCTCGACCGGGCTCTTTCCCTCCTTGCGCTCCGCGTCCAGGGCGAAGTCGATCATCATGATCGCGTTCTTCTTCACGATGCCGATTAATAGGATGATGCCGATCAGCGCGATCACGCTCAGGTCCGTCCTGAAGAGCAAGAGCGCGAGGATCGCGCCCACCCCTGCCGACGGCAGCGTGGACAGGATGGTGAGCGGGTGGATGTAGCTCTCGTACAGGACCCCGAGCACGATGTAGACCGTCACCAGCGCCGCCAGGATCAGCAGCGGCTCGTTGGTCAGCGAGGCCTGGAAAGCCTGCGCCGTGCCCTGAAAGCTGCCGCGGATGCTGGCCGGCAGGCCGATCTGCTGCGTGACCGCTTCGATCGCGCGCACTGCGTCTCCGAGTGACGCTCCCGGCGCCAGATTAAACGACACCATCACGGCCGGGAACTGCCCCTGGTGGCTCACGACGAGCGGAGCCGTCGCTTCCGTGAACTGCGTGAACGTGCCCAAGGGAACCTGACCGCCGTATAAGGAGCGGACATAGATGTCCTGGAGCGCGCTGGGCCCCTGCTGGAACTCGGGCTTCACTTCGAGGACGACGCGGTACTGGTTCAACTGCGTGAACATCGTGGACACGATCCGTTGCCCGAAGGCATCGTAGAGAGTGTCGTCGATCATCTGCGGGGTGATGCCGAGCCGGGACGCAGTGCGGCGGTCGATCACGAGCGAGGCCTGCAGTCCTTGATCCTGTTGATCGCTGCTCACGTCGCGAAGCTCCGGGAGCGTTCGCAGGGCATCCACGAACTTGGGTGCCCATGCATTCAGTTCCTTGATGTCTGGATCCTCCAGGCTGTACTGGTACTGCGTGCGGCTGACGCGATCCTCGACCGTGAGATCCTGCACCGGCTGCATGAACAGGTTGACGCCTTCAACCTTCGCCAGTTCCGGTTGCAGGCGGAGGATCACCTCGCTCGCGCTGACCTTCCGATCGGCCAGGGGCTTCAGGTTGATCTGGATGCGCCCGCTGTTGAGCGTGGTGTTGGTGCCGTCCACTCCGATGAACGAGGAGAGGCTTTCTACCGCCGGATCCTTCAGGATCACCCGGGCCAGGGCCTGCTGGCGGGCGGCCATCGCCGGGAACGAGACGGTTTGCGGCGCTTCGGAGATCCCCAGGATCACTCCGGCGTCCTGGATCGGGAAGAAGCCTTTGGGTACGACGATGTAGAGCAGCACGGTCAGGACCAATGTTCCCACGGCCACCATCAGCGTGGCGGCCTGGTGACCCAGCACCCAGCGCAACGTCGTCCCGTAGAGCGCGATCGTCCGGTCGAACATCTGTTGGGACCAGCGGTAGAACGTACCTTGTTGTTGTTTTGGCGTGTGGCGAAGCAGCCTCGCGCACATCATCGGCGTGAGGGTCAGCGACACCACGGCCGAGATGAGGATCGTCACGCCGAGGGTGATTGCAAACTCCCGGAACAGCCGTCCCACCACGTCCTGCATGAACAGCAGCGGAATTAGCACGGCGATGAGTGAGATCGTCAAAGACAAGATGGTGAAGGCGATCTGCTGGGAGCCCTTGAGCGCGGCCTGCAGCGGCGAGTCGCCCTCTTCGATATATCGGGATATATTTTCGATCATGACAATCGCATCATCCACGACAAAGCCGGTCGAAATCGTCAGGGCCATCAAGCTCAGGTTGTTCAGGCTGAACCCCAGCAGGTACATGGCCCCGAAGGTGCCCACCAGGGACAATGGCACGGCGGCGCCGGGGATGACGGTGCCGGAGAGGGTGCGCAGGAACAGGAAGATCACCATCACGACCAGCGCGACCGCCAGCATCAGCTCGAACTGCACGTCCCGGACTGATGCGCGAATGGTCGTGGTGCGGTCGGTCAGCACGGAGACGTGGATGGACGACGGCAACGAGCTTTGAAGTTGCGGCAGCAGCCTCTTGATTCGATCCACGACCTCGATGACGTTGGCGCCCGGTTGGCGCTGGATGTTCACGATCACCGCCGGGGTCTCGTTCATCCAGGCGGCCTGCTTCACGTTCTCGGCATCGTCGATCGCATCGGCGACGTCGGACAACTGCACCGGCGCGCCGTTGCGATAGGCGACGATCAGCGGCCGGTAGTCCTTGCTCGACAGGAGCTGATCGTTCGCGCCGATGATCGAAGCCCGTCGCGGGCCGTCGAACGCGCCCTTGGCTTGATTGACGTTGGCGGCAGCCACCACCGTGCGCAGGTCTTCAAGGGTCAATCCGTAGGCGGCCAGGGCAGTCGGGTTGGCTTGAATCCGCACGGCCGGCCGCTGCCCGCCGCTGATGCTGACGAGCCCCACGCCCGACAACTGCGAAATCTTCTGGGCGAACCGGGTTTCCGCGAGATCTTCGACCTGGGACAGGGGCAAGGTCTTTGACGTGAGCGCGAGGGTCAGTATCGGCGCGTCCGCCGGATTGACCTTACTATAGACGGGCGGGTTCGGCAGATCCCGCGGCAAAAACGTGGCGGCCGCATTGATCGCGGCCTGCACTTCCTGCTCGGCGACGTCCAAACTGAGATCCAGACTGAATTGCACCGTGATGACCGAGCTGCCGCCGGAGCTGGTGGAGGTCATCTGGTTCAGCCCAGGCATCTGCCCGAACTGGCGCTCTAACGGAGCGGTGACTGACGAGGCCATCACGTCCGGACTTGCGCCCGGGTAGAAGGCCATGACTTGGATGGTCGGGTAATCGACTTGCGGCAAGGCGGAAACCGCTAACTGCCGGTACGCGATGGCGCCGGCGAGCAGAATGGCGGCCATGGACAGGGACGTCGCGACCGGCCGCAGGATGAAAAGGCGGGACGGGTTCACGTCTGTGTTCCTCTCCGCGGCGTCTCGGCTCCTGTGGGCGGCTGGTCTGCTTCTTTTGAAGGCACGCCGCCCGAGATCCGGACTTCCACCTTGCTCCCCCCTCGCAGCTTCTCGGTGCCGTCCACCACGACGAGCTCCTCGGGCGACAGACCCGCATCAATGGATGCTTCCTCGCCATGGGTAACGCCGACGGTGACTGTCCTCACGTCGACCGTCTGGTCCTGCTTCACGACATACACGAAGGTGCCTTGAGGCCCCCGTTGAATGGCGACCGATGGAACGAGTGTCGCCCCATGCCTGACGTCCAAGAGCAGACGCGCGTTGACGAACTGGTTGGGGAACAATTCATTGTTGTCGTTCTGGAAGACCGCCTTCAGCCGCACCGTGCCGGTGTTCGGATCAATCTGGTTGTCCACCGTCAGCAGGGTTCCCGTGGCCAGCAATCGCTTTTGCTCTCGATCGAAGGCCTCGACCGTGAGTGGCCCCCCGGCTTTGATCTTCGCGAGCACGGGTGGAAGACTGTCTTCGGCAATGGTGAACACGACCGTGATGGGCTGGAGTTGCGTGATGACCAGCAGCCCGTTGGGATCGCTCGCGCGTACCATGTTCCCGGGATCCACGAGGCGCAATCCCACTCGCCCGTTGATGGGCGCGGTGATGCGGGCATAAGTGAGTTGCAGCTTGGCGTTGTCGATCTGCCCCTGATCGGCCTTCACCACTCCTTCCAGCTGGCGGACCAACGCTTCCTGGGTATCCTGCTGCTGCTTCGGGATGTAGTCCTGCTTGTACAGATCCCGGTAGCGCTCCAGGTCGATCCGGGCATTCTTGAGCTGCGCCAGATCGCGCGCCATCTGGACTTCAGCCTGGGTCAGTTGCACTTCGAAGGGGCGCGGATCGATTTGGGCCAGCAGGTCGCCCGTGCGAACGATCTGGCCTTCCTGAAACAGCACCTTCATCAATTGCCCGTCTACGCGGCTCTTCACGGTCACCGTATTGAACGGCACGACAGACCCCAATCCGTTGAGATAGATGCCAATGTCGCCCGCCTTCGCTGCCGCAGCCACGACCGGCACGGAGCGCCCCTTGGGATTTGTTCCCCGGCCGGCGGCGCGCGACGGCTCCTCATTCGACTCGGACAAAAGGGCATAGACGCCAATGCCGAGAAGACAGGCCGCCAGCAGCCCGATCAACCACCGTTTCACCAAGCTTGCAAAACGAATGGACCCCGGTATGTCATCCTTCTTGGGTTCTTGAGTGAACGTCATCGTCGTCGGCCTAGGAAAAGCGCGTCAACCGATCTGCGCTTGTCGTCATTGTTGTCTCCTACGATCATGGTGCCCGAGGTCATCAGCCACCAGCGTCTGCACTCCAATGAGGCCGGGCATTACCGGCGTCGGGTTCTCTCCTTCGGCCATCTCTCGCGATCAGTCTTCTCTCTACCTTGGCTGCTGAACATCTGCGCTCGGTGGGACTCCCGCATCTCTTCGCGGATGGCCCTCAGTTTGTCACGTTGCTCGGGCGTCAGCACCGCGAGGAGGTCCCGTTTCCCTTTGATCCCCACAAACCGCAGATTGGCTTCGAGCGCCTCGCGTTCTTTGACCTTGGCTTCGATAACGGAGAGGT
>VBOK01000223.1 GCA_005877565.1 Nitrospirota bacterium | reverse complement strand
CGACGCGCACGGCACCGACGCGGGCGTAGTGCGCGCCTGGATCGCCAACAGCCGGCACCGCCGGGACTGGGCTCTGCAAACGCTCCACGGAGCCGTCCTCTCGAAACTGGAGGACCCCGTGATCGCAGTGCTCGGGCTTGCCTACAAGCAGAACACCCACTCGACCAGGAACTCGGCGTCGCTTGCCCTTCTTGCGCACCTCGCGCCCTTCCGCGTGCGCATATTTGACCCCGTCGTGCCCGCAACGGCAATCCCGAACCCGCGCTGCCATGCGGCGAGCTCCGAGCTGGACGCCTGCGAAGGCGCGGATGCGCTCGCGATCATGACGCCCTGGCCGCAGTTCGGAACGCTCGATCCGGTGCAAGTCGCGCGCAAACTGCGCGGCAAACTCGTCCTCGATCCCTATGCGGTGCTGAACGCCGTGGCCTGCCGCGCGGCGGGACTCGAATACCATACGCTCGGGTTCAATCCTGACGGGATCCGAACGGAAAAGTGATCATTCACCAGAGCCCGGCAGCGCAAAAACCCGAGCGCGTGGTCCTGCTCGGCGCGCGGGGCTTCATTGGAGCGGCAATCCGCAAGGAACTGGACGCCCAACGCATCCCGAGACTCGCGCTGTCTTCCGCCGACCTGAACCTTGCCGAGGCTGCGGCTGCGGACGAGCTCGCGGCGGCGCTGAGAGCCACCGACGCCGTCGTCATGCTGGCGGCACTGACCCCCGATAAAGGGCGCGATATCCCCACGCTGATGAAAAATCTCGCCATGATGCAGAACACGTGTACGGCGATCGCGAAAACCGGTTGTGCGCACATGGTGTATTTCAGCTCAGACGCGGTATACGACGGCGCGGTCAGCCGCGTCAGCGAGGACACGCCCACTTCGCCACAGGACCTGTACGGGGCCATGCACCATACCCGCGAGATCATGGCGCGCAGCCTCGCCGGGGTTCCGGTGCTGGTGCTGCGCCCGACGCTGATCTATGGACTGGACGATACGCACAACTCATACGGTCCCAACCGCTTTCGCCGCGCAGCGCAGAAAGGCGGCAAGATCACGCTGTTCGGCGGCGGCGAGGAGACGCGCGACCACATCCACGTGGACGACGTCGCCGCGCTCACCCTGCGCTGCCTGCTCCACCGCAGCACGGGAACCCTCAACGCCGCTACCGGAACCTCGCATTCCTTCCACGAGGTCGCCGAAGCCGTATCCAAACAGTTCGGTAAAACCGTCGAGATCGTCAAGACGCCGCGCGCCAATCCGATCACCCACCGGCACTATGACGTGGCCAATACCATCAAGGCGTTCCCGGACATCCGCTTCATCCCGCTCGAAGACGGCGTGGCCCGTGTGCATCGCGAGATGCTGGAGAAGAGCTGATGGCCGAAGTGGATCTGCTCAGGTCGTTGCCGCGTACCAAGCGCAACATCCAGAAGCGCGCCGAAGACAAGGATCCGTCCGTGATTGCGAAGTCGAAGGAGTTCGGCGAGGAGTACTGGGACGGGGAACGCAAATACGGCTACGGCGGCTACCGCTACGACGGCCGGTGGCGCCCAGTAGCGCGCGATATCATCGCGCACTTCAGCTTGAGAGCCGGCATGCGCGTGCTCGACGTCGGCTGCGGCAAAGGTTTCCTGGTTAAGGACCTGATGCTGGAGTGCCCGGGGCTGGAAGCGTTCGGCTTGGACATCTCGCGGTACGCGCTGATTCATTGCGAGAAGGAAGTCATCGGACGTCTGCATCTGGGCTCGGCGGAGAGCCTGCCGTTTCCCGACGGCTCTTTCGACTGTGTGCTCTCGATCAACACCATTCACAACTTGCACAGGCCGCGCGCGGTCATCGCGATGCGGGAAATCCAGCGCCTGAGCGGCGGACGGGCCTTCGTACAGGTGGACAGCTACCGAACCTCGGAGCAGAAGGAGATCGCCCTGAGCTGGATCCTGACTGCGGAGTTTCACGACTACCCGGAAGGCTGGCTGAAGCTCTACGCGGAAGCGGGCTACACTGGCGACTACTACTGGACCATTCTCGAATGACCGTGGGCAAGACCTACGCTATTCTCGGCGGCGGCGGATCGTTCGGCATCCACACCGCGTTTTACCTGCTGCGGCACGCCGCGCCGAAGCGGGTAATAAGCATCGGGCGGAATCCTCTGCGCCCTGAGCCCTTTTCGCTCGGCATCGAACGCGAGAAGAATTTCGAGTATCACGCGTACCATCTCACGTACGAAATCGATCTGTTGCTCGATTTGCTGGACAAGATTAAGCCCGAGGTGATGGTCAACTACGCAGCGCAGGGGGAAGGCGCCGTGTCGTGGAGGCACTCCTGGCGCTTTTTCGAGACCAACTCGATGGCGCTCGCGCGACTGTGCGAGGAACTGATGAAGCGAAGCTGGCTGGAGCGCTTCATCCAGATCGGCACCTCGGAAATGTACGGTTCGGTACTGCATGCGGCGAAAGAGGATGAGCCGATCAAGCCGACCAGCCCGTATGCCGCATCCAAGGTTGCGTTCGACATGTACTTGGAGTCGGTGCACAAGTTCCTGAAGTTCCCCATGAACGTGATCCGACCCTCCAACGCTTACTGCCCCGGACAACTCCTGCACCGCGTGATACCCAAGGCAATCCTGTGCGGCCTGACCGGCACCAAGTTGCCGCTCCAGGGCGGAGGAAAGGCGGAGAAATCCTACATCCACGCGCGCGATCTGGCGCGCGCGATCCACCTGGTCGCGGAGAAAGCGCCTCTCGGAAAAATCTACAATGCCGGTCCAGCCCAACCGACCAGCATCCGGCGCGTGGTCGAGCTGTGCGCGGAGGCCCTGGGAATGCCCTTCGAGCAACTGTGCGAAATGGCCCCCGACCGGCTCGGGCAGGATTCCCGCTACTGGCTCGATTCGAGCGCCATCAAGCACGATGTCGGCTGGGAGCCAGAAATCGGCTGGAAGGAAGGGCTGGGCGAGATGGTGGAGTGGGGCAGAAAATATCTCGACCAGCTGCGCGATTGGCCCACTGCCTACACGATGCGCGGCTGAAATATGCGTCCCGATGAGAAAAGGGTCTCGGAACGGTTTGACGTTGCCGCCGCGCGCCGGCGATGCATGCAGTATCGCCGCCGCATCCTGGACATTTCTCAGAAAGTAACCGCGCTGCATGCGGCGCCG
>VBOK01000066.1 GCA_005877565.1 Nitrospirota bacterium | reverse complement strand
CAAGGAACATGCAGGCAACAAGACAGCCGCCGCCCGACTGCTGGGCCGGACCTACCGCTGGTTGCGCAAGGTCGAGACGGAGAGACCGGGTGATTGATTGCCATGTTCACTTGGCGGCGCTCAGGACTACAGACAACGGCTGCTACATCTCTCCCAGGCTCCTCAACAGTCCGCTCTTCAGATTCCTGCGTTGGAAGCATCGCCTGCCGATCGAGGATGCGGCGCGGTCCAATCAGGAATACGTGAAGGGTCTACTCTTGGAACTCCGAAGGTCAAAGCATGTCGAGAAAGCCGTCCTACTCGGCATGGATGGCGTGTACGATGCAAACGGCATGTTGGATGCTGAGAAAACGGAATTTCTGGTCGGCAATGACTACGTCTTGGGTCTTGCCCGATCGTATCCAAATGAGTTCCTGCCTGGCGTTTCCATCAACCCGCAGAGACGAGATGCGCTTGATGAGTTAGACCGCTGCGTCACGGCGGGAGCTAAGCTGGTCAAGGTCTTGCCCAACACCCAAGGGTTTGATCCTGGCAACCGAAAGTACATTCCGTTTTACACGAAGCTGGCCCAGCGCAAGATTCCTCTTCTCAGCCACGTCGGTTATGAGTTCACTCTGACCCGGCAAGACCAATCCGCCGGTGACCCCAGCAAGTTACGGGTTCCCTTGGAGGAAGGCGTGACGGTCATCGCCGCCCACGGATGCAGCTCCGGGCTGTTCTTCTACGAGCGGTACATCCCCACGTTCTTGAATCTTGTGCAGCTCTACAAGAACTTTTTTTCGGATGTATCGGCTCTGACGCTGCCCAATCGTGTGGGAATGTTGCTCCGACTGAGACGCTACCCGGAAACGCACGAGCGGCTCCTGTTCGGAACCGACTACCCTCACTTGGTCTTTCATTGGCCTTTCGGGAGGCGGGGGGGAAGCGGGAGTTTTCGCGACATCGCCCGAACGGACAATCGCTTTGACAAGCAGTATCTCATCCTCAAGCGTCTGGGTGTCGGCTTTCGCTCAGTTGACCAGTTCATGACCTCCTCCTGAACAGCGCGCTGCCCCCTGAACGCTCGTTCAGGGAGGCTGGCTTGCCGAACTCATCAAAAATCCCTCTGTCGTCTTCATTCTGTGGGCATTTCCCTACCTTGAGCGCCTCCTGGCACCGTTTCTGCTCAATCACCGAGATGATTGCAGGCTGTTTACAAACAACGTCGAGAAGGAGGTGTCCTATGTGGTGGACCTGGATTGCAGTTCTCGTTGGCGCAGGGATCGGGCTTCTCGCGCCCGATTTGGCTCAGGCTGGTTCCTGGAGGCACACGAAGCACTTCCACCTGCCTCCCGTGTATGAAAGTCACAGTCATCTCTCGAAAAGCAGCTCCAGAAAAGAGATGTCATTCGAGACCCTACGGATGCTCTCGACCGGCATGACGAAGGCGGAGGTTTTGAGCCGAGCCGGCTCGCCGCGGCACAGGTTTAAGAACAGGGGGACGCAGAGCTGGATCTACACCACGTCCGACAACTGGATCGTGGAAGTTGTCTTTTCCGGGAACAACGTGATTGAGATCAAATGGTCCCGCGCGTAAGCCCGCTGCAATTATTCAAAAGCCCTGCTGCGACGCCAATCCTCGGGTCCAGCAGGGCGCTTCTCGTTCGGTCACCTGCCGTACTCTTGCTTGGAGCACCTTCAACGGCGAGCTCACCTAGGGTCAGGGCGTAATTAGAGCAGGAGGGGGCCCCGTCAAAGGCGCCCCTCCCGCACCCACCCAACGACGTGGACAGTGAACAAGCCGACAATTGCCCTGAACAGACGTTCAGGGCCTGACGGACCTGTCGGCTTGTGACGAAAGTCTTCCGGTTGCTCGAATCGCTTGTATTGACCGGCCTCCTCCTCGCAGAGCTTCTTCCTGACCGCTCCTAGCGTGGTTTCCCAACAGCCATCGTTGACAGTCCCGTTGCTGATGCGGATCTGCGAACTCCTGTCGTCGATGGCACGGTCCTTGATCACTCCCCCGGCATCTCATTCGGCAACTTTAGGAGGGCGTGCGATGACGACGGCAGCGACGAAGAACTCGCTGGGGCGTGAAAAAGGAATGACGATGGCGGAGCTGGTGATTGTCTTGACGATCACCGGAGCGCTGTCCGTGTTTATGGGTACAGAGCTCCAGGCAGTGGCGGACCAGGTATATCTCAATACAGCGGTGGCAGAGATGGTCGGCGATCTGCGGTATGCCAGGAGCCTCGCAGTGCGCGAAGGACAGACTATCCAGGTCGCCCTTGATCCCGACCAACCAGGAGTAACCCTGTACCGTTCAAGCGATGCCACGCAGCCGGTGGCTCCCATGAGGAACCTCATGAACCGGGGCATCAGAACGATCCGGTCAACCGGGGGGCGCGTGTTGTCGTTCCATCCTCGCGGCACCAGCTCGACACCGACGACGTTGACACTGGAGGACCGGCGGGGCGTTCAGCGGGTGGTGACAGTCAGCTTGACCGGCATCGTCCGGGCACAGTGACGCCGCCATGGAGCGCGTGTCGTTGCACTCGAAACGCGGCGTGTCCTTGGTCGAGCCAATGGTCGCGATGGTGGTGCTTTCGTTCAGCCTGCTCGGTTCGGTCAGCATGTTTGCGTTGGCTCAGGATGGCATCACAGGGGGCGCCAGGAGGCTCCAGGCTATGGCGCTGGCTGAGACCCGGCTGGAGCGGCTTCGGGCGGCGGCCTATCACACCCTTCTGACAGCCGATCTGGATGGCGATGGTGTTGTCAATCGGCAAACCATCAACGGCATCAGTGTGACATGGACAGTCCGCCCGGACCGGCCGAGCCTGGCGAACTCGCAAACGGCGACGATCACGGTGACCGCTGCGTGGTCCGACCAGGCAGGGCGCCGTCGCATGGTCCGATTAGGAATGCGGAGAGCGAACCCCATATTCAGCGGAGGAGCTGTTTGATGAAACCGGCCAGTGACAGAGGGATCGCATCAGACCATGCTGGCTTCTCCTTGGCGGAAACCATGATTGCCGCCACGTTGGGAGCTCTCGTCCTGGGAGGGGCCCTGGACATGTTTGTCTCGCACCACCAGCACTACAGAGGACAACAGACGAAGGCCGAGATCCAACAGGAGTTACGCGGTGGCGTCCACGTGCTGGCCCGCGAGCTTCGCCTAGCAGGGGCGGGGGCCTTGGTAGGCCGACCGACCATGACCGTGATGGCAGGCGAGGAGGTCGCCTTTGACGCCAACGTGAACGATGTCCGGGGAGTGTTGGTGACGGCCGCCGTCGCCGGTCAGGACTGGGTGCAGGTCGGCTCCCGATCAGGGTGGACAAAATGCAAGAGGATCGTCGTCTGCGGACTCGCCGGATGCGAGGAACACGTGTTGGCGCGGGACAGCTCGACTGGGAAATTGACCCTGTCAGATCAGCTCACGCGAGACTTTCCGCTCGGCAGTCCGGTCGAGATCGTGAACCGGGTCCGCTACTATCTGAGTCGCCGCGATCCCGGGAATGCCAAGCTGATGCGTGAGGTGGATGCTGGCGCCAATCCCCTCGTCGAGTATGTTGACAGGTTTTCCTTCAGCTACCTCACCGCGGACGGACATCCAGCCGGACGAGCGGATGAGATCAAGCTGATCCGACTTCATCTGGAAACCAGCCGTCCGGATGGCCATGGAGGGCGGATTCGTCGAACCCATATGCAGGAACTCGGTGTGAGGGCACTATGATGATACATACCGCTGAAGAGGGCTGGGTGTTGATCGGGGCGCTGCTGGTCGGGCTGCTCCTGGCCATGCTGGGCGGGACGGCCATGAACTTGGCGGTCACGGAAGTGACAGCGTCGAGCCGACACGTGGACGAGAAGACTGCGCAGTTATTGGCTGAAAGCGGCGTGGAGCAAGTGATGGCTTGGCTCACGCAAGGTGCATTGCCTGCCTCCCATGAAACAATGCTGTTGCCTGTTCGGTTTACGGGCACGCTGGACGCTCCCGATGTGACGTATGATGCCGGCCGCCCTGAGGACGATCGTGTGCTCAACAACGCGAGCGCAGGAGGCGCGCTGGCCGACTTTGGGCGCGTCACGCGCGTTCGTCTCTACGGCCCTGGACACCCCGATGGCTACTGCGCGCTGGAGGTGACGGCGGAGGCACGGGGCGGATCCCGCCGGACGGTGGCCGTCGAGTTGGGTATATGGAGGATCCCGCCCCTTCGTGCTGCCGTCCAAGCCGATGTTCCCTCTACTGACCTCAGCGTTGCTGAATCTGGCTCCCTTCCAAAGGTCCAGACTCATTGGGGCGAGATTGCTTCGAACAGTCCGCCCGGTCCTTGGCAGTATCAGACCTTCAAGGACTATGCGCAACGCTTTGGCAGCTACTACGTCCCGGATCGGGAGGGCCGACTCTACAGGAACGGGATGACGGATCCGTCCCATGCCCTGACGCCGTCGCAGGTCTTCGGATCGCAGGAAGTTGGGGACCAGCGCGGTCTGGTGTTCATTGATACCCTCGACCAGCAACCACCTAACGAGACCAACCAGGTCACACTTGTGCTGGAGGCCCCGTACATGGAGGGAACCTTCTACATCAATGCGCACGTCGTGCTGCAGCCGCAGGGAACAGGCCAGGCAATCCAGACCCTCACTCCACTGCCGGAGGGACAGCCAGTATCGGCCTCGCCTGTGCCGGTGAGCCTCGCTGAGGTGACGATCAAAGGGGTGCTATACACGACCAGAACGCTCCGGGTTGACACGGAGGTGCGGGTGTTCGGCGCCGTCGTGGCGGAGCGGGGGTTGGCCGGTGCGGGGCCTATGGAAGTCTGGTATAACAATAGCCTAGGCCGTGGCCGTGTGGAGGGGCTTCCCGTTGTGTTTCCTATCCGGGGAACGTGGAGGGAGCAGTAAAGCGAGCAGGAGGCCGAAGATGATGTCCAGCATGCTGTGGGCGCTCACGATCGTCATGACTGTTTTTCTGAACACGCAGGCGGAAGCGAGTCAAGGTCCTGGCAGCACCAGGATGAATGCCCGATTAGGCGTGGTGGTGGAGGGGCCGTTCGATATGACCTGCACCTTCCTGGGGCGCAGCAAGAAGGTCGTCATCGTCTATCGCCGCCTCTCGAAGGAAATATGGGAACCCAAGCTCTCGTGTAATGATGGGGCCGGAAGCCAAATCGACCGCCACGTTCCCGTTGATGGTCGAGACCCGGGCCTGATGATTACGGGATGGTACGATGACGGTCAAGGATGGAAGCAATGCAACCTCAAAGGCTGGAGAAATGACCCCAAGGGCAAATCCCTCTCGTGCCAGACGCCTGGCGGTGGCACGATGACGGTGACGTGCACCAAGGGGCGTTGCGCAAAGCCGTAGGTGTGCCCGTGACGAGAGTGGGAGGACTGATGCATGGTAAAGATCGCCATCTGTGCGCTATTCCTTTTCTGCGTGGCCTGTGATCAGACGAAGGCGAAAACAATCGTTCCAGGCGCCGGTCCAAAAGGCGTCGACATGAATACGGCTCTGGCGGTGGTGGTGAATACCCCGCTTGATTTCACGTGCACCTTCCAAGGACAGGGGTACAGGGCCTTCGTGATTTATCACCTGGTCTCCAATCAATGGAAGCCGGTGAGGTCATGTAATAACGGAGCAGGGAACACGATAGTGGGGCACCTTGCCGCTGATGATCCCAATCCTCGCCGGCTTATTACAGGATGGTATGAAATGGGTAAGGGGTGGCAGCAATGCGATATCAGGGGTTGGAAGAGTGACCAAAATGCCGAATACCTGTCGTGTCGAACGCCTGATGGCCGGTCGTCTATGTTTGCCTGTGCCAAGGGGAGATGCGCGAGCCCCTGAAGTGCCCGCCTGAACCTGCACGGGAAACCATGTAGTCCATTCCCCAGGGGTGGAAATGGATTGCCCAGTTTCCTGCCCCTAACAGTACCACGCATCCCTTCTCACGCGTCCGCAGATTTCACGTAACATATTGAGATTAATACGGAAAATAAGAGATATCGTGGTGGACTGTCTCCTGGGCACCCGCTTTGCTTAATAAGAAGGTCGATGACGTATACACAGGCAGGGATGGCGTCTCGGCTCAAGGCGCAGGCCGGTTTTACCCTTACCGAGATCATGATCATTGTGGGGATCATCAGCCTGTTGGTGATGATCGCCGTCCCGAATTTCTTGGATTGGAACCGCGAGTACAAGCTCAAGGATGCCGTCTCGATGCTTCACGGCAATATCGGACTTACACGGATGTCTGCCATCAACCAGAGCACGACCATGACCGTGACGATCACCCAAGCGACACCGACCTCACCGGTGACCGTGACCTTTCGGAACAGTGCTGGTACCGACGTGATACAGCCTGTCACGATGGATGCGGAGGTGTCGTTGACCAATGCAACCGGCGCAACGATCGGCGCGGGCGTGAATTCGCCGCAGGACGTGCAATTCAGCCCGATGGGGCTTCGAAGAGATTCGGGAAATGCCAACAACCTCTGCATCACGGGTACAGGCGCCTATACCGGTGCGGCCTGCACCAGTAATTCAAACCAGGCGTTCAATTTCATGAACACTCGCGGTCTTAACTATCGCCTCGTCGTCACCTCGACTGGGAAAGCGTCGTGGTGCTACGCGAGCGGTTGCGCTCAATAGGAAGGCGATGTCGCGCGTCGCTGGTACAGGCAATGAAATGAAGAAACAGGCCAAAGCCGGATTCACGTTGATCGAGGTGATGTTCGCTTCTGTCTATCTCGCGGTCGGCCTCCTCACTATCGCCGCTATGGAGGACATCGCACTGTCCCGCAATGTGGATGCCAAGCGGCTGACCTTCGCGACGAATCTCGCCACCGAGATGATCGAGCGCATCCGGTACAATTCCCCGGCTAACGCAACTTCATTCGCTGGCGTCGGCTATCCCTATCACAACATCCAGGTTTGCAATTATGCCTGTACTGGAGGGTCCACTCCGGGAAATGCGACGGCCAATGCGACGGCCAATGGCGATTACAACCAGTGGTTGGGGCACCTGGCAGCCACCGATTCTTCCGGTCAGCCCTTTCTTCCGAATGCCACGGGAACCGTGACCTCGACGGCTGTGGCCAATCCGTCCACTCTGCAGCAGGTTCAGATTACCGTCACGGTCCAGTGGTCCACCGGCTTCCGCACGCCGACCATGACCATGACGACACTGGTGGCGCCGCTATGAGGCCGGCACGAGAGGCTTTCCCTATGGGTGCAAGAAACCACGCATCGGAGCAGGGGTTCACCTTGATCGAGTTGATGATCACAGTGGTTATTTTCTCGGTCATCTCGCTTGCCGCGTTCTCCGTGCTCAGCACCTCGCAGCAGACCGCCGTGATGAATGACCAGACCGTGCAGCTCCAACGGAATGTCCGCCTGGCCATGGACCTGCTCGCCCGGGACATTCGCATGACCGGCTATGGGAATCCGGCGGCGGGATCGCTGGCGGGTTGCGCCAACCAGCTGAACGCCACGGACCAAGCGGTGGGAGCCGATACCGGGCCCGACTCGATCAGCGTCATGACGGTGGATCAGCAGATCGGGACATTGGCCGCTCAGGCGCCTCTTCCCCCGGCGACAAGCACGACCACGATCAATGTGAGCGGTCTCTCCGCTGGTTCCGTCAACGTCAATGATGTCATCACTCTGGAGGGCGCTTTCACAGCCACAGTCAATGCCATCGCCGGTTCCGTCTTGACGCTGAGCCAAACCATCCAGAATCCGGTCGCGTTTCCAGCCAGCACGCCGGTCTTGCGCTTGACGTGCGTGACGTACACCGTGACGGGCAGCGGCGTGACGCCTCCTTTTCAGCTTCTCCGCAACGGGGCGGCGATCGTTGACGGCATCGAATCCATTCAATTGGCTTATGCTCTGGATGCGAACGGCGACGGGCAGATCGATGATCAGGCCGGGGGTGTGGCCAATACGGTCGATTGCCTGGACTTCGTTCCCAACAACGGGCCTTGCATCAACGGCGCAACCAGTTATCCGGCAGGCACAGGCACCGTGACGACGCTGCCCGTGTCCGTGAATTCGACCCCGACCTCGGTTCGGCAGGTCCGCATCACGGTGGTGGGACGGGCGATTCCCCCGGCTGCCGTGAACGTGGCGAACAATACCTGGAAGGACCCGACCTTTACCGGCGGATCGGCCATCACGGCGGAGGACCAAGTCATCGCTTCGAGCCCTGGCATACGTCGGCGGGCGCTGACCAGGATAGTCACTCTTCGCGATGCTTCACAATCGTAGGGCTTGACCTCGTGAAAGGCGGATGACCGTGTTGAAACCAGGACGTACAGAGCAGAGGGTAGTGCTGAGTCGGGAAGACGGCATTGCGATGCTGACGGTCCTGATGCTGACCATCATCCTGACCGTGATCGGGATCGCGGCGATCACCACAACCAGCCTGGACATCAAGATGGCGGGCGGCGAGCGCATCCGGGAGAGTACCGTGAATGCGGCTGAAGCCTGCATGAGCAGCGGTGTGCAGATCATCCAGCAGACCTTGCAGAACGGTGCCGTTCCCGGCACGCTCACGGCGGCGGGCGCCAATCCGGTCGTCACCGCGGCTCCTCTCGAGTCGGAGATCATGGGTTATCCCGGGTTTCTGGGGTTTTCGGACAGTGCGGACCCCACGAGTGGTGCCTTTGCTCCCAATGCGGTGCTGACCGTCTCCAACTACACCGTGAACATGGACATTGACCGTCTTTACACACAACCCATGAGCGGCCAGCCGGCGGGATTCGGCGTCCCTGCTCAGGGGGCAGGTGTTCAGATCATATACCGGATCGACTGTTTCGCAGTCACCTCTGTCGGAGTCACGCCCCAGGCCTCCGGCCGCGTCACGGGGGTCTATTCCTGCGTGGCGACTGGCCAGTCGTGCCAGCGGAAGATCTAGGGAAGGAGAGCAAGCCATGGCAGGACAACGTTCACGTCAGAGCCTGGTAGGGACCTCGTGTGTCGGGCTTCTCCTAGGGACGGCCGCGCTGATGTGGTCGCCGATGGCTGAGGCGCAAGGCACGTTCTCTCCAGCCCTGCAAGTCCAGCAAGTCCAGCCCCGCTCGATCGACCGCAGCCTTGAGGGGATGCGCAAGGGAGTGCTCACGAGGGCCCTGAACGGGACCGCCTGGATCGACGGCAGAACCTATACCCTCACCGCCGACACGTTGGTTGAAAACAGAAACGGAAGACGGCTGCAGGTCAAAGATCTCCGGTGGGAGAACATCCAGTTCCGCGTGGAGTACTGGCTGGACGGTAGCCAAATCAGTCAGATAGTCATCTACTTCCCGGAGTGACGGGCTAGAGGAACAAAGGAGTCGCGATCATGAAACGGTTAGGATTCTTGCGGGTGCCGTCGGTGGTGGTGTGGGGAGTGCTCGGGATCATCTTCTGGGCGGCTCCAGCGATCGCCGGCCTTCCGAACACGATGACGAACGCCGATTACTCCGGCACGCCGCCCTTCATCGCTAGTGTCGCCACGCCGAACGTGCTCATCATGCTGGACAACTCCGGCAGCATGGGATACCGGGCGGTCTGCGACAACACGACGAACGACTTCCTTGCGCTGACCTCGCTCAAGAGGGGTGCAAGTGGCACTCCGGCGGGCAAAGTCGCGACGGTGACGTACGGCGGCGCCCATGGATTTGTCGCGGCCGATGTGGGGGTGACCCAAATCACCATCTCCGGTGTGACAACGACGATCGCCAGCAACGCGAACTACAACGGGACGTTTGTGATTCTCTCCATTCCTTCCCCCACCACGTTGACTTATCAGATGGCCGCTGAGCCAGGAACCACTCCCGCGCCCGGCAACCCTCAACTTGTCATCGCCCCCCCCGACCCGCGCGCGGGCAATCCTGCTCCCAACGTGTACGGCAATTGTCCAACCGCCACGGCCCTGTACCCCGCCGGCACGCCGGATGGCGCCCCGTTCAGGGAAGCGGTGACGTTCGCGGGCCTGTTCGATTCGTTGAGCT